>JBAXLX010000073.1:0-12055 GCA_037134595.1 Pseudomonadota bacterium | reverse complement strand
GATTGACCGATGGCCCAAGGCGCAAGCGGCCTTTGCCATGGCGGCGGCGGCGGGACTGGCGGTGGGCTATCCGGTTTTATTCTCTTTGGCTCCGGGCCCCTATGTGACGGCAAAACTGGTGTTGGTTTTGGTCGGCGTCTTTTCGGCCTATAGCTTGGGGTCAATCTTGCTGTACGGCCGAAGCGCCACGCTGGCCTTAAGGCCAGAACCCGACGCGCTGATGACACTGGCCGCCTATCGTGAAGGGGGCATGCTGGTGGGCGTGGTGTTTGCCGCCAGCGCGCCGGCAATTTTGCTGGCGCTAGGAACGGGGGAACAGGCCTATCGCGACTTTGGGCTGACCTTGGGCGGTCTGGCCTTGCTCAGCGCGTTTGTGACGCGACCTTTGTGGCGCAGGCCAGCAGTTTTGGGCGGAGCTTTGTCTTTGGCCGGTTTGGGCCAAGCCGGCGCTTTGCGACTGTTGGCTTTGGCTTTGGTCAACAGCCTGCCCGTTGCTCTGACCTCGACCCTTTTCTTGTTTTTTGTTGAAGATCGCCTGCAGCTGCCCGGAAAGGCGGGGTTGCTTCTGACCCTATTCTTTCTAAGTGCCGGATTTAGCGTGCCGATTTGGCTGCGCCTGCGGGGAAAGATTGGCGGCAAAGCGACACTGATGATTGCCATGCCCTTGGCGATCGCTTGCTTCATTGGATCGGCCTTCTTGACCCCGGGGGACCTGCTGGGCTTTGCGGTGATTTGCGCCGCCTCTGGCGCGGCCCTTGGCGCCGACACGGTTTTGCTGCCCGCGATGTTTTCGGTGGCCTTGACGCGGGCGGGGCTGCAAGCCTCTTTGGCCTTCGGGATCTGGGCTTTTGCGGGCAAACTTGGCTTGGCCTTGGCTGCCTTTGCTGTGATGCCGATCTTGCAGTGGAACGGGTATGCTCCGGGCCAAGCAAACACGGCCCATGCCCTTAGCACACTGACATGGGCCTATGCCGTGGTGCCTTGTGTGTTGAAAGTGGGCGCTTTGGGTATGGTGCTGCGGCTTAAGGACGCCGATGGATAAAATCCCCTACCAATCAATCTCGCGGTCTCCACCGACGAATTGCGCGCTTTTCTCGGTATATTGAAACAATTCCACCAAACTGCCTGACGGATCTTTCAGCCAAGCCTGCCACGTGTCATCGCAGCCATATTTCGGCTCTGTCACCTCGATGCCTTTCGCGCGCAGATCAGACACACAAGCGGGCAGGTCTTCCACCTCTAGGCACAGATGGTTGACCTGACCCGATCGGGCAATTGGCGCTTCATCATGCAAGAAGACCTCAATAAAGGTGCGTTCACCGCAAGCGAGGTAAAGCCCCACCCAATTGCGGTTCTTTAAGAAATTGAAGCACTTCGTCAGGCCCAAGCCATCAACATAGAAAGCTTCCGCTAGTGCCAAATCGTGGCTGAACACGCACACATGTGCCAATTGCCGAGTGATCAAAGCTACCTCCCAAACCTGCTGTGAGCTGAGCTTACTGCCGCCGGGCGCTGAAAGCCAGACATAGCCGCCCGATGAGGCCCGTCCTTTGTCGCGCAGGCAACATCACCAGCACCCAGACACGAAGTTGCCCGCAGACCGCACAAACCCCGCGGCTCACCTTATCCCTGTCGGTCCACCAGACTATTCTGGCATTTTTGACGGCATTCCAGATGGGGCGTGACGGATCACTTTTGCATTTTGAAAGTAAAGAAATTGGAAAGCAATGTGCCATCAATGCCGGGTGAGATGACGGATTTTGCAAAGGATCGCAGATAGTCCCCATCTTCAGCAGTTGTCATCAGGGGCATGACCTGGGCCAAGAAGGATTTTTGGAACGTGGTTGTTTGTGAATTGATCGACAGTGTGACGCCGCGGCTTCGAGCGAATTCCATGAGTTCTCGAAACGAGAAGATGTGCTTGTCCTCGAGTTTGGAGAGGGCCTCCAAATTGTCCTTGATCCTAAAGCGGTATTCAAGGCCGGCTATATAGGCATTAAGGCGCAGTTTCGTTCCCGCTGAAAGTGCATCCGAAAAGTTAAGCGCGCGAACAAAGGACACGGTCACCGCCCAAGTTTCGTGATTGGGTTCGCCGAAAACGAGCACGCCGTCGTCTTCGAGCAGGCAAAGCGAATGATCAAGTGCCTCACGCCACCGCGTGATGTGATGGAGTACCGAATTGCCCACAATGACCGTGAACGCTTGCTGGGGAAGAATGGACGGAAAATTCGCATCCCAAGTCGCCGCAACGCCGCGCGGGAAGGCATATCCCCATTCATCAAGGCGCTGGCGCAAAGTCGGAATAAGTGACGGGAAAGGTTCGCTCGCGATATAAAAATCGGGCTGGTAGGTGTTTAGGAAGGCGAAAGTGCAATTCCCGACACCCGCACCGATTTCAAGAACCTTCACGCTCTTGCCAGGCGTACAGACGCTGTCTAGCAATGGCGAATAAGCGATCTTAAAATAATCGATGCTACTTTTGGTCGGCGACGCGATCTGCCCAGCGATCACAGGGTCTGTTTCGGGATCTGGTCCGTCATGTAGGCGGACGCAGCCAGCAGCGAACTGTCGCTCCGCAAACGCATCTTTTACATCCATTCGACCGTTCCTCCGCGTGTCAAAATTCGACTTAAGACCGACATGTTCAGTCTTAGGATGACCGTAACGCACGAAAGTTGCAAGCTTTAGAAGCCTGTGAAGACATGATTCTGCCTTGCCGCGCCAGCAATCTGTTCGCGGCTGCGGCACAAGGCCCCCACCGGAGCCGCTTCCTTTGGCAAATGTCCTCGATGTTCAACTTCAACATAGAGGGCCTCACTTTCGACTATTTTCGGTAGAAACAACAAAGTAGTGTTTCTTGTGTAAACAACCGAAAGGGTACGGAAGGGTCATAGCGCCTTCAGGCATTGCCGGAAGATGTCGCAGGGAACTTACCTAATTTCGCGGGCAACCCAAGGCACTTTGGCGACCAGCTTAGCACGATATTGTGGTATGAACTGCGGCCTGATGGGTTTGGTGGATAACCAGGCATATCAAAAGTCAATCAACCGGACTCGAAATTGGTTTGGGTCACCAAACTTCGCAAGCCGGCGATGGCCCTAAAATCGGCTTCAATTCCCATTATCAAAGTATAAGACGTGGCGCATGGCAAAAGGCCCGTGAACGTGCCGCGGTCACAATTGATCCCCGCGATGACCCCGTAACTTACCTCTCCAAAATTCGCGGCTTGCGTTTGATGATTGTCGAAGCCGTGCACGGTGCAAGAGTGGCTGCTGTCTTGCGTACCCCTTGGCTTGCCATTCTTCCGTTTCACCAGATCCACCAGATGAAATGGAATGACTGGGCCGCTTCCCTTGGTATTAGGGTAAGGCCGGTGCGCCTCAAACCGTCATTTGCATTGCAGGCTTGCACCCCCCTTTCTGGAAAGTTTGCGCGGACCACGTTGGGACTCGCTCAACACAAGACAAATGGTCCGAAACTCCGCGACCACCTCTGTTGGGGATGGGCTGGGCAATTTGACCCAAGCGTCAGACCGAAACCAGTCGCATGATCGTGTCGATGTTGAAGGCCAAACGTTCTTCCAAGGCCTCTTTCGACATCAAATCGCGCTCAAAAAGGATCGCGCCGGTGAAGCGGTTTGTCAGGTAATAGTAGCCAATCGCGGCCACGGTGATGTTCAGTTGCACCGGATCAACCCCCGCGCGGAACACGCCGGTTGCGACACCGCGGGTCAAGATGTTTTCCATCATCGCCACGAATTTGCGGCTGTACACCTTCACCACTTCGGATTGTTTCAAATGCTTGGCGCGGTGCAGGTTTTCGCTGTTCACCAAGGTGATGAATTCGGGATTCTTAAGATAGTATCCCCAGGTAAACCGCACCAGACGTTCCAAAGCCTCGCGCGGTTCAAGATGGTCAAGGTTCAACTTTTGTTCGGCCGATCGGATATCAACATAGGCGTTTTCCAAAACGGTGCGAAACAGATCCTCTTTGCTGCCAAAGTAGTGATAAATCATACGCTTGTTGGCTTTGGCCTTTTCGGCAATCACATCAACCCGCGCCCCGCCCATGCCGCTTTTGGCGAACTCTTTCTTGGCGGCGTCCAGGATACGGGACTTGGTCGCCTCGGCATCGCGCACGCGGGGTTTGGCGGCGGGCTCAACGGGGTCAGCCAATGTGGTCACGCTCATATCCTCCAGCGCCAAAGGGTCAGCGCCTGCGGTGTTCATATACAGGCCATGTGGCTGGCGTCAAAGTGGTTCCTAAATCCATGCCCAAAATAGGCCCGCGGAAAACACTTGACTCGCGGCGATGTAAGAAAGTAACCAGTTAGTGCGTTAGGGGAACAGGAAAATCTCCTGCTCAAACTGCGACTCAAGGTGTGCTTGATCGCGTACACTGCCGCGTAGCCCGCCACCTTAAGGTGGCTTGATGTGGAAAAGGGGAGGAACCTATGTCTACTTTCATCAAGGATTTCATCGCAAAAGAAACGGTGAACCGTCGCAACTTCCTGCTGGCTTCGGCAACAGGATTGGGGGCTGTGGCGATGCCCGGCGTATTCGGGGGTGGTGCTGCCTTTGCCGGAGAAAACCCGGCTTTGGCTTGGAGCTACCGCGACCGCGCTTCTGCCTATTGGAACGCCATCGTGTCGGGGGGCGAGGCCTTTACCGTCAGCCTTGGCAAGACTGCGGCCGACATGACCAGCCTGATCAACGAAGGTTCGTCCGAAAAGTCGCTGGCAGATATCAAGGCTTTCTTGGCCAAGAATAACGGCAATTGTGCGATCGCCTGCGACGCCAACGACAGCCCGAACGCCCGCCCGGTGGCCGAGGCTGTCAAAGCCGCTGGCGGTTATGTCACCACCATCTGGAACAAGACCGACGACCTGCATCCGTGGGATATTGGTGACAACTATGTGGCCCACCTGTCTTGGTCGGGCGAAAAGCCCTCTGAAGAAGCGGCACGCGTGCTGTTCAAGGCGATGGGCGGCAAGGGCGGCGTGGTTCACCTTGGCGGCATTCCGGCAAACATCCCCGCCATTGAACGTTTGCAGGGCCTGAAGAACGCCTTGGTCGACTTCCCCGATATCGAACTGCTGGATTCGCAATCGGCGGATTGGGATACCCAGAAGGCCACCGAATTGATGGCCTCTTTCATCACCCGCTACGGCGACAAGATCACTGGCGTGCATTGCGCCAATGACAACATCGCCTACGGCGTGATCGAGGCCTTCAAGGCCGAGGGCATCACCGGCGTTCCGATCGTGGCGTTCGACGGCAACCCCGAGGCGGTGCAGATGGTCATCGACGGCTCTCTTCTGGCCACCGTCTTCACCAACCCAAGCTGGGGCGGCGGTATCGCCCTGTCTTTGGCCTATCACGCAGCCATCGGCACGTTCAAACCCTCTGACGAACCCAATGAGCACCGTGAGTTCTACGGCCCGTCCATCGTGGTGACCCATGACGACGCTGTCGAGTTCAAGGCCAAGTACATGGATTCCACGCCGGTCTATGACTGGAACGATCTGTGGGGCCAATCGGCTGGCGGCATCGTCTACAAGTAAGGCTAGGTCCAAGCGGGGCGGGCCTGTAGGCTCGCCCCGATTCATTGCGGCTTGGATGGCCGCAAGTCTGGCAAGGGGACTGGCGTGACGCGCATGATTTCACGAAAAACACTCTTGAAATGGGCGCCGCTGATGGTGCTGCTTGTTCTGGTTGTCTTCTTTACAGCGATCAATCCGGCCTTCTTTTCGTTGCGGAATTTTGCGCGCATCGCGATCACCTCGTCGCCCGCCTTGATGGTGGCGATTGGCGTGACCTTTATCATCATCATGGGGTCAATCGACCTGTCGATGGAGGGGGCCATATCGCTGAACGCCGTGGTTTTTGCCTTTCTGTTTCGCTATCTTGGCGGGGCTTTGGACAGCTGGGGGTGGCTGGCGCTGCCGTTGATTGTGCTGATCGGGGCGGCCTTTGGGTGGGTCAACGGGATGATCCACGTTCGGCTGCGCATCCCGTCTTTCATGGCCAGTCTTGCCATGGGGTTTGTGGGCACGGGGGCCGCTATTTTGCTGACCGGTGGCAATATCGTCAAAGTCGACGACGAGGTGTTCCGCGGTCTTTTGACAGTGCGTTATTTCGGTTTTCCCATCATGGTCTATGTCGCGGTGTTCTTTTTGCTGCTCGCGGCTTTCGTGCAATCTTACACAACGATTGGCCGGAATTTCTATGCCGTGGGCGGCGGCGAAGAATTGGCCCATGCGTCCGGGGTGAAGGTGCGCCGGGTTCGTGTCATGGCCTTTGCCTTCGCTGGTGCCTATTACGCCATTGCGGCTGTTTTGGCGGTTGGCAAAATCGGTCAGGCCGAGTCGGTCAGCGGTGCCAATTTTATGTTCATCTCGATCACGTCGGTGGTGGTCGGCGGTGTGGCGCTTTGGGGTGGGGCGGGCGGTGTGTGGAACGCGCTTGTCGGGGTTTTGATCGTCAGCGTGATCAACAACGGCATGGTTGTGATCGGCTTGCCAGACTTTATTCAAGACGGGATGTTGGGCCTTCTTGTCATCATCGCAGTTGTCCTGTCGACCGATCGTCGCGCCATCCAAGTCGTGAAATAGGGGGCCGAAGATGTATGAACTCAAAAACATCGACAAGAAATTCCCCGGCGTTCACGCGCTGAAATCCGTTGATTTTCAGGTCAAGCGCGGCGAGATCGTGGGCCTTGTGGGCGAAAACGGTGCTGGCAAATCCACGCTGATGAAGGTGATCTACGGCGCCTATCAGCCTGATGGCGGCCAAGTCCTGATCGATGGCAAGACCGTGCGCTTCGCCGACCCCCGCGCCGCGATGGAGCAGGGCATCGGCATGGTGTTTCAAGAGCAATCGCTGATCACCAACCTGTCTGTTATGGAAAACATCTTTCTGGGCTACGAAGCGCAATTTGCCCGCTTCGGGGTGATCCATTGGAAATCCATGGCGCAAGCCGCCAAAAAGCAACTGGCCAAGGTCAAGCTTGACATAGACCCCGCCACCGTGACGGCAGATTTGTCGTTTGCCCAGCGCCAATTGGTCGAACTGGCCAAGGTCTTGACGCTGCAAGAGCGGGTGAAAGGCAACCTCGTGATCCTGTTGGACGAGCCGACCTCGGTTCTGGCCAAGGAAGAGGTGGCGCTTTTGTTCAAGCTGGTGCGTGAATTGACCACGCGGGCCTCGTTCATCTTCGTCTCGCACCGAATTGACGAGGTGATGGAACTTTGTGACCGCATCTATGTGATGAAAGATGGGGCAGTGGTTGATGTGGTGGATCGCGGCCAGAAAACGGTGGAACAGATCCAGCACAAGATGGTGGGTCGCAATGTTGACAAGCAATATTACCGCGAACCGCGCCAGAAGCCTTTTGATGCGTCAACCGTGCTGATGAAGCTTGAAAACATCGACCTTGTGGGCCGTGTCAAAGACATCAGCCTGACCCTGCACGCGGGCGAGGTTCTGTGTCTGGTCGGCACCGAAGGGTCTGGCCGCGAGGCGATTTTGCGCACCATGTACGGGATGCGCAGCCCGACCCGTGGCACGATGACGATCAAGGGCAAGCCCGCCCAAGCCCTGTCACCGCAAAGCGCTGTGGCGCGTGGCTTGGGCTATGTGCCGCGCGAGCGTAAGATCGAAGGCATCGTCGGTGGCATGACTGTTTACGAAAACATGACCCTGTCGCAAATGGGCCGCCATTCCAGCGCCGGCGTGTTGCGGATCGCCGGCGAGCGGGCTTTGGCGAAAGAGTGGATCGCCAAGTTGTCGATCAAGGCCAGTTCCGAGGTGGCAGATTGCGCCAACCTGTCGGGGGGCAACCAGCAAAAAGTCGTTCTGGCCAAATGGCGCTCGGGCGGTTCGGATATCATGCTGCTTGACCACCCGACACGTGGCTTGGATATCGGGGCGAAGGAAGATGTTTACGACATGATCCGCGACATGTCAGACGCCGGCGTGGGCATCCTTTTGGTGGCCGACACGCTGGAAGAGGCAATTGGCTTGTCGCATACCATCCTTGTGATCAAGGATGGCGCGATCCAGAAGCGATTTGACTGCAACGTCGGGGCGAAACCTTCGCTGTTCGACCTTCTGCACTACATGATCTGAGGCATGCCAATGGATTTCCAGCGTTTCAAACCGCATTTGCCTTGGATCACGCTGCTGGTTCTTGTGGCGGCTGTGGGGATTGTTGACGACACCTTCCTACGCCCGGCCAATTTGTTGTCGCTGGCGGGCGACATTGTGCCTTTGTTCATCATGGCGCTGGGCTTGACCTTTGCCATCTACATCGGCGGCATCGATCTGTCGGCGCAGTCGATGGCCAATCTGATTACGGTGGTGGCCTCGGTTTACCTCGCACCGCTGGGGGGCTGGGTGGCGCTGCTGTGTGTGCTGGTGGGCTTCGGGATGGGGACGATCTCGGGCTATGTAACCACAAAATTGCTGGTGCCGTCCTTCATTTCGACGCTGGCTGTGGGTGGGGTGGCTTTTTCGCTGGCGCAGTATTTGTCTGGCCAAAGGGCCTTGAACATGGATGCAGCCCAGCGCGATAGCGTCTTTGGCTGGATGATCGCAAAGACGGGCATCGTGCCGAACGAGCTGTTCATCGCGGCGGGCCTTTTGGCCATCACGCTTTTCATCGAACGCCGCACCACGCTTGGCCGTGCCCTAAAAGCGGTGGGCGCCGGAGAGCCTGCAGCGGCGGCCTCTGGCATCAATGTGGCGCGTTTCAAGATTTTGGCCTTTGCCATTTCGGGCGCACTTGCCGCAGCGGCTGGACTTTTGTTCGCCGTGAAACTGTCAGGCGGCGCGCCGACCATTGCCAACGGCTTTTTGCTACCTGCCATCGTGGCCGTTTTGGTGGGCGGTACACCGCTGACAGGCGGTGTCGGGGGTGTGCTGAATACCGCCATCGGCACGCTGATCGTGGCGGTGATCCGGTCTTCGATGCTCTACTTCAACATTCAGGCCACCCAGCAGCAAATGGTCTTCGGCCTTGTGTTGATCGCCGCCATCGCCCTTACAATTGACCGCGCCAAACTGCGCATCGTGAAATAGACGTCGTGATGAGAGCCGCCGTCCTTGTCGCACCGCACCGCTTTGAGGTGCAAGACGTGCCCATACCACCGGTCGGGCCAGAGGACGCCTTGATCCGTGTCAGCCGCACGGGCATTTGCGGCACCGATCTGCATATCTTCCAAGGCCACTATGCCGCAGACCGCTTGCCGCTGATCCCGGGGCACGAGTTTTGCGGTGCCGTCGCCGAGGTCGGCGCCAACGTGCACCATTTGGCCATAGGCCAAAGGGTTGTGGCCGATATCAACATCGGCTGCGGCACGTGCTATTGGTGCCGGCGCAACGAGATTTTGAATTGCCCCGCGATGACCCAAGTTGGCATAGGGCGGGATGGGGCCTTTGCCCAATACGTGGCCCTTCCCGCCCGACTGGTCATTGCCGCCCCCGACGCCGTGCCGGATGCCGTTCTGGCCCTGACAGAGCCCGTATCCTGCGTGGTGCGCGCGGCGCGCAAAGCACAGGTCAGCTTTGGGCAGTCGGTTGTCATTCTTGGCGCGGGGCCTATGGGCAATCTGCATGTGCAGATGATGCGCCTGATGGGGGCCGCACCGATCATCGTGGCCGATCTGTCGCCCGACCGGTGCCAAATGGCAATGGCGGTGGGGGCCGATGCCGCGATCAGCGACCTGTCGCAACTGCGCGACCTTGTCCTTGCCAGAACGGGTGGGCGCGGGGCGGATGTGGTGATCGAAAGCGTGGGGTTGTGCGGGCTTTATGCCACCGCCCAGACCCTGGTCCGCAAAGGCGGCCATATTGCCTTGTTTGGCCTGACAGGGCCTGCAGAAACCTTGCCCATCGATATCTTGCAAACCATTCTGCAAGAAAACAGCCTGAAAGGGTCTGTCGCGGGGATGGGAGAGGACATGCACGATGCCTTGACCCTGCTGTCCCATGGCCGCTTCACCACAGCGGCCTTCACAGCGGCAAGCTACCCCTTGGACGATATCCAAACGGCCTTTGACACAGTCCAATCCCGACCCGCTGATCTTAAAACCCAAATCATGTTCTAACGCATGAAAGGCTGAAATGGACCCCACAAGCCCCATCCCGTCCCGTGCCGCTGATGCCTTTCGCGTCACCTTCCCCTTTGGGCCCGACAGCCTTCTTCAAGCTGTGACTTTTGGGCGAAAAGAAGATAGGCTGGCAAATGCGCTGGGGACCTTGGGCAAACGAACACACAGGACCGCATGATGGCCGAGCAAGGGTTTGACTATGTGA
This sequence comes from Pseudomonadota bacterium, assembly GCA_037134595.1. Lineage (GTDB taxonomy): Bacteria > Pseudomonadota > Alphaproteobacteria > Rhodobacterales > Rhodobacteraceae > Stagnihabitans. The sequence goes on along the minus strand of JBAXLX010000073.1, from coordinate 1,739 downwards.
TTGTGGGCTGCGGCTCTGCGGGATGTGTGCTGGCAGCACGCCTGTCAGAAAACGCCGCCGCGCGGGTCTGTCTGATCGAGGCGGGGGGCAAAGATACCCATCCTTTGATCCATGTGCCGGTTGGCTTTGCCAAGATGACCACTGGGCCTTTGACTTGGGGGTTGACCACCACCCCCCAGCGCCACGCCAACAACCGCGAAATCGCTTATGCGCAGGCCAAGGTTCTGGGCGGCGGCTCGTCGATCAACGCCGAGATTTTCACGCGCGGCCACCCGTCTGACTATGACCGCTGGGTCAGCGAAGGTGCCGAAGGCTGGGGGGCCAAGGAGGTGCAAAAGTACTTCCTGCGGTCTGAAGGCAACACGGTTCTGTCGGGGGCTTTGCATGGGACCGACGGCCCCTTGGGCGTGTCAAACCTGCCCGATCCCAACCCGATGTCGCGCGCCTTTGTGCAAAGCTGTCAAGAGCGGGGCATCCCCTATAACCCCGATTTCAACGGCGCGCTGCAAGAAGGCTCGGGCTTTTATCAAACCACGACCAAGAACAACAAGCGTTGCTCGGCGGCGGTTGGATATCTGCGCCCCGCCCTTTCCCGACCGAACCTGACGCTGGTGACCGGCGCTTTGGTGCGGCGGGTGGTGTTTGAGGGCCGCAGGGCTATCGGTGTTGACTATGCGGTTGGCGGAGCGGTTCACACCGCGCGCGCGCAGAGCGAGGTGATTATCACCTCTGGCGCCATAGGTTCGCCGAAGCTGATGATGCTTTCGGGCTTGGGCCCTGCCGCGCATCTGGCCAGCCATGGCATCGCCGTGGTGCACGACCTTCCCGGCGTTGGCCAGAACCTGACCGACCATTACGGCATCGATATCGTGGCCGAGCTGAAGGGCCATGACAGTCTGGACAAGTACAACAGGCCGCTTTGGGCGCTGTGGGCGGGGATTGAATATGCCCTGTTCAAATCTGGCCCTGTGGCGTCTAACGTCGTCGAGGCGGGGGCCTTTTGGTACGCTGACAAGACCGCCGCCTGCCCCGACCTGCAGTTTCATTTTCTGGCCGGGGCCGGGGCCGAGGCGGGGGTGCCTTCGGTGCCCAAAGGGGCATCGGGCGTGACGCTCAACAGCTACACGCTGCGCCCCAAATCGCGGGGGTCTGTCACATTGCGCTCAGCCGATCCAGCGGCGCAGCCCTTGGTCGATCCGAATTTTCTTGCCCATCCAGATGACCTGCGCATCTCGACCGAAGGCGTCAAGATCAGCCGCGAGATTTTCAGCCAAGCCTCTTTGCAAAAACACATCCGCACAATTCGCTTCCCCGACGAGACCCTGCGCACGCAGGCGGAGTTTGAGGCCTACGCCCGCCAATACGGCCGCACGTCGTACCATCCGGTGTCAACCTGCCGCATGGGGCAAGATGAGATGGCCGTGGTCGACCCTCAACTGCGGGTGCGCGGTGTGGATGGGTTGCGGATCTGCGACAGTTCTGTGATGCCCAGCCTGATTGGGTCCAACACCAATGCCCCCACGATCATGATCGGCGAAAAGGCGGCGGATTTGATCCGCGGGAACCACTGACGACAGGGCCGCCCGCCTTAGGGCCGCCCTTTGCGCTCAATCCCACTCTGGCGCGATTGGAACCTTTTCTTTGGTCACCACCCGGTAACCTGTGGCTGTCATCGCCTCGATCCGGGCCATGTCGATCGAGGATAGGGTGAAATCCATCACATCGAAATTCGCGCGGAT
>JBAXLX010000072.1:0-12200 GCA_037134595.1 Pseudomonadota bacterium | reverse complement strand
AAATCGCCGGGGGCGAGGGTGACGAGGCGCGACAGATGGGCGATGATGCCGGGCACGTCCCAGATCATCTTCGACAGCAGCGTGGATTGGCGCACAACGCCGTCGACAGCCAAGGTCAGCGTGCCATCGGCCAAGTCCTTTTGCGGATGAATCAGCCCGACAATGGCCGAGTGGTCAAAGCCCTTGGCCATATCCCACGGGCGGCGGGTGGCCTTGGCTTCTGCCTGCAAATCGCGCCGTGTCAGATCGTTGCCTGCCGCATAGCCCCAGACATGGGTCAGGGCTTGATCCGCCACGATATCGGCCCCACCGCGACCAATGGCCACGACCAACTCGCCCTCGTAATGCAGGTCTTGCGTGGCGGGGGGGTAGGGGATGGTTTGGCCAGAGGTGACGATGGCATCGGCTGGCTTGGTAAAGAAAAACGGCGGCTCTTTGTCTGGATCGCCGCCCATTTCGATCCCGTGATCGGCATAGTTGCGCCCGACACAGAAGATGCGGCGCACGGGAAAGCGCGCCGCGCTGTTATAAACACGCAGGCTGGGGGTGAGCTGCGGGGGAAAAACGTAGTCCATCATCCGCCAATCGTGAAGCATTGCACCGCGCGGGCCTGCAACTTGCGGCAGGCCAGATCGGCTGTGTCGCGGTCAAGCCCCATCACCACGGCGTCATAGCCGTTTGACCGCGCAACGACCTTGCGCAAGCCGTTGCCCAGCGTGGCGGTTTCGGCCAACTGCACCTGCAACAGCGCCTTTTCGGCGGCGATTGTGGTCGGATAGGCCCCCAAATTCACCCCCCACGTCTGCCCGCCCGAGGACGTCGAGACGCGCGTCACCACCTCTGGCTTGGTGGTCACAAGGGAAAGTTTGGCATTTTCATCGGTGTAGATCGGCGCATTCCTTTTGGGGGGATGCACGATCTGGGCGGCCAAAGTCACGGGCTGCTCGGCGGCACTGGCCGATGCGGCCAGCGTTTGGGGGTCGGCGTTGGCCAAAGCCACGGCCGCCTCGATCCCGGTATCAACCCCCACCGCCGCATCGGGCCGTGGCATCGGGCGGGGCGAGGTGGTCATCAAGGCCACTTGGGCCGCCGCCGTATCGCCTGAGCCTTGCGTTGCATCATCGGTCGCCTCAGCCACAAGCGTGGCCTCAGCACTGGGCGCAATTTCCGGATCGGCGGGCTGGGGGGCGACCACGGCAACGCCGGGCTTGGCCATCTTGAAGCCCTTGTCCAACATCTCTGCCATCTTCTGGTTGCGCATCGGGGTCGAGGTGCCGCCAAGGATCGTGCCGATCAGCCGCACGCCGTTGCGTTCGGCACTGGCCGTCAGACAAAAGCCCGCCTGATTGGTGAAGCCGGTCTTGATCCCGTCAGCGCCCTCATAAGCATCCAGAAACTTGCGGTTGGTGCTGGCCACCGTGGCCAAACCCGCATCGGTCGAGCGGCGCGAGAAGATGTTGTAATATTGCGGAAAATCATAAAACAAATGCCGCCCCAAGATCGACATATCGCGGGCGGTGGACACATGGCCCTTGGTGGGCAGACCGTTTGCGTTCTTGAAGGTCGAATGTTTCATCCCCAACGATTTGGCAGTCGCCGTCATCCGCGCCCCCCATTTCGCCGGAGAGCCTGCGAAATAATCGCCAATGGCAGCGGCGGCATCATTGGCTGACTTTACCGCCGCAGCGCGGATCAGATAGCGCAAAGCGACCTTTTGCCCCGCCTTAAGCCCCAAGCGCGAGGGGGCCTGATTGGCGGCGTTCTTGGAGATCGGGATCAGCGTATCCAACGTCACATGACCGGCTTCGATTTCTTGAAAGGTGATGTACAGCGTCATCATCTTGGTCAAAGACGCAGGCGCTAGGGGTGTGTCGGCATTCTTGGCGTATAAGGTTTCGCCCGTGCGGGCATCCATCAGATACAGCGCCTGCGGCACAGCATGTGCAGCCGTTCCCGTAAGAAGGCTTGCCCACACAGCAATGGCCAATAGCCCCATCAGATTGCGGACAAAGTCCAGCCAAAATCGTTTCAATTGCCTGCCTCACACTGCCCGCGCCCCCGGTTATTCCGAGATGCCGCTTTTCGCTTGACCCAAGACTAGCACGGGAATGCCTTGCAAAAAACATCTTTGTTTCCATAGGCTTCGCAGAATTTTTTAAACTGTTGCACTTTGGTTTCATACCCCTATTTAGTGGGGGTGAGTGCAATAAACCACTAGCTATGGTAGCATTTTAATCTCTGCAATCAGTGCGGGGAGTGCGCCAAGGTCGCCAATCGCACGAAAGCGGGCAACGTGAACGGGCGGTTCGGCCTGCTCGTAAGACCAAGTCACATCATGGGGCACATGAATGCCCCAAGCGCCGGCCGTTATGGCGGGCAAAACATCCGACTTAAGCGAATTGCCCACCATGGCGGCGTTCTGGGGCCCTGCGCCGTGCCGCGCGAAGGCCGACTGGTAAATCGCAGGGGTCTTATCTGACACAATCTCGACCCCGTGGAACAGATCGCCCAAGCCTGATTGCGCCAGCTTGCGTTCCTGATCCAACAGATCGCCCTTGGTGATCAGCACCACGCGGTGATCAGCCGCAAGGGCCGTGACAGCCGCACGCGCATGGGGCAGAAGCTCGACAGGATGGCGCAACATCTCGCGCCCCGCCGCCAGAATTTCGGCGATTACGGGGGCTGCAACACGGCCCTGTGTCACCTCGATCGCCGTTTCGATCATCGAGAGCATAAAGCCTTTGACGCCAAACCCGTAGTGCCCAAGGTTGCGCCGTTCCGCCGCTTCCAGCCGCTCGATCAGATGCGCCGGATCCGAATCGCCCAGCAATTCGGCGAAGCGCTGCTGTGTCAGGCGAAAGAACGCCTCGTTCAGCCACAACGTATCGTCGGCATCAAAGCCAATTGTGGTGATCGGCATAGACTTCTCCGGGCGAAATGGCGGTGGGGGCCTTTCATGACGGACAAAATGCGCTATATTACACTTCTAAGCAACACACCCCCTTGCGCACCGGAGCCCTCGTTTGACCGCTTTTCCTGACATGATGTCTGACGGCCCCAAGGGTCCGGGTCAGGATACCTCGGTTCTGACCAAAACCAAGCCGCAAACCGAACGCCCGCCTTTGTACAAGGTGATGCTGCTGAACGACGATTACACACCCATGGAATTCGTCGTGCATGTGCTGGAACGCTTCTTCGGCCTGAACCACGCGCAAGCCTTTGAAATCATGCTGACGGTGCATAAAAAGGGGCTGGCGGTGGTGGGGGTGTTTTCGGCCGAGATCGCCGAAACCAAGGTGGCGCAGGTGATGGACTTCGCCCGCAGGCATCAACACCCGCTGCAATGCACGATGGAAAAAGAGTAAGCCTTTCGCGCCAATGAGCGGCTTGGGTCGGGGTCTGCAGTGGCCCTGCGAGCTGCGGTTCAACGAAAGTTTTGACAGGAAAACACCTTGGTGTTACCGATGGTTCATGGTTTGGTTTGCACGATTTTTGTGTTGCCCTAAGCAAATTTTAAACGGAGCGGATTATGAAACTGCTAAGATTTTACGCCGCCGTGGCGCTGATCGCGCTGGCGTCAACCCAAGCCACCGCGCAGGATTTTGACAAGGGCCTAGCCGCCTATCAGGCTGGCGATTATCAAACAGCCTTTAAAGAATGGGCCCCCTTGTTTGAGGAGGACTTTATCTTGGCGCAATACAAACTTGGTCTGATAAACGATTGTTTTGGCGCCCTGCAGGACAAAGCCGAGGCGGTCAGCGAGGCGCTCAGATTGTACCGCTTGGCTGCGGATCAAGGTCATGCGGTAGCGCAATCAAATCTTGGTTCGATGTATGACCAAGGCTTGGGCGTCCCGCAGGACGACGCCGAGGCAGTCAAATGGTACCGCTTGGCTGCGGATCAAGGTTTTGCGGCTGCGCAAGCGGGTCTTGGTTTACATATTTGGAATGGTGAGGGCCTTAAACAGGACGACATCAAAGGGCTTATGTGGTTGATTGTCGCAGATGCCAACGGGCTCGCTATACAAGAAGATATTGTATCTATCTCAACCACCATGTCACAAGACGCAATCGCGACTGCGCATGCGCTGGCATCAATGTGCATGAACAGTGGATACAAGAATTGTGGTGACTGAGCGCTGAAAGTAAAGGATACACCATCGGGCAGGTGCCTGATGGTGTGTTACAAAGGAATAGCCGCGCAGCGGTGATGATGAGAGCAGTTCGATTGGAAATGGCCCTGCACGCCGGGGCTTGGGTTTTGCCGTCTTCGGGTGACATTGCGGTCATGCGGCCACGGGCGGGGGATGATCTGTCGGCCTTGCCCGCCTCGCGCACGGTGGTGTTGAGCGGGTTTCGTCCGGATCAGGAGTATTTCGCCGCCCAAGGGTACCGCGTGGAGGGCAAGGTTTTCTCTGCCGCCTTGATCTGCCTGCCCCGTGCGCGGGCCGAGGCTTGGGCGATGATGGCGCAGGCGGTGGCCTTGGTCGGGGTTGGCGGGTCGATCGCGGTAGATGGGCAAAAGACTGACGGATTTGATAGTGCTTTGAAAGACTTGCGCGCTGCGGGGTTTGTCTTGGGTGACGTGATCTCGAAAGCCCATGGCAAGTTTGTGTCTTTCACCGCTGCCTCTGTGCCTGCGGCTTGGCCTGCGGTTGACAGCCAAGTGGAGGGGTTTATCACCCGCCCCGGTGTGTTTTCGGCCGATGGCGTGGATAAGGGCTCGCGCCTGCTTGCCGCCACTTTGCCGGCCGATCTGCCCGCGCGGGTGGCGGATCTGGGCGCTGGCTGGGGCTATCTGTCGCGCGCGATCTTGCAACGCCCCGGTGTGAAGCGGCTGGACGTGGTCGAGGCGGAAAAGGTGGCGCTGGACTGTGCCCGTCTGAACGTGCCCAACCCACGGGCAGAGTTTCATTGGGCCGATGTCACGACGTTAAAGCCCGAACGCCCGTGGAACGCCGTGGTGATGAACCCGCCCTTTCACACCGCCCGCACGCCTGATCCCGCATTGGGGGTGGCGTTTATCCGTGCCGCGCACCGTGGGCTTGCGCCGGATGGTGTGCTTTGGATGGTGGCCAACCGGCATTTGCCTTATGAACCCGTGCTCAAGGCGCTGTTCCGGCAAGTGGAAGATATCGGCGACGATGGAGCCTTTCGCGTCACGCGCGCGGCCTATCCGCTGCGGGGCAAGTGACTTAGGCGGGAAATTGCGCGCGACATTGGGCGAATGCCGGTTGTGCCTGCGATTCGATGGCGGCGCGGCGCGCCTGCATCGAGGCGAGCTTTGCCGCCTCTGCCGCCAAGTCAATGGCCACTGCTTTGTGCACGGTGGTCGGGGCAGAGCCCAGACAAAGACCCGGCCTGACATGCCCCGTGCTGTTGGTCAGCCAACTGCCGCAGTCAACCCAAACGGGGGTTTCCACCACCACGTCGGCATAGGCATAGCCGCGCGCAAGGTTGCTTTCCGTCTCGGCAATCAGGCGGTTCAGCACGGGTAAATCTGGTGCCGCCTTGGTGATGCAGCGCGCTTGCGGGGTGGTGCAGGCCAACAGGGCCAGCAAGAGTGGTAGGGCCAAAGCGGGTTTCATCGGCGTCTCCTGTGCTTTACCGACTTTACGCGCCGGAATCTTGGTTTGATAGACAGGCCCGCGTTGAGCGGCGCAGAACTTCCTGCTAGCACTGATGCGTTGCGATGGAGTGACCGATGACTGACCTATTCGACGACCGCAAGACCCGCGCCGCGGCTTGGTTTCGCACCCTGCGTGACCGGATCGTCACCGCCTTTGAGGCGATCGAGGATGATTTTGGCGGCCCCGCCCCCGCTGGCCGGTTTGAGGTGACGCCCACCACCCGCCCGGATGGCGGCGGCGGATTGATGAGCGTGATGCGCGGCGGGCGGGTGTTTGAAAAGATCGGCGTCAATGTCTCGGCGGTGCATGGCACTTTGGCAGAACGTGCCCAGCGGGCCATGGCCGCGCGCGGTGTGCCCGGGATGGATCAAGACCCGCGCTTTTGGGCCTCGGGGATCTCTTTGGTGGCGCATATGCAAAACCCCCATGCGCCCGCGATTCACCTGAACACGCGGATGTTCTGGACACCGCACGCCGCGTGGTTTGGCGGCGGGACTGACTTGAACCCCTGCATCGAATATGCCGAGGACACGCTGTATTTCCACAGCACACTGCAAGCCACCTGCGATGCGCATAACCCTGAGTACTACCCGCGTTTCAAGGCTTGGGCGGACGAGTATTTCTACATCCCCCACCGTGGCCGCGCGCGCGGGGTTGGCGGGATTTTCTATGACGACCTCGCCACCGGCGACTGGGAGGCGGATTTTGCCTTTACCCAAGCTGTGGGTCGCACATTTTTGCCCGCCTATGAGCCGCTGACGCGGGCGCGCATGTCCAGCGCCTTTACCGACGACGACCGCGAAACCCAACTGATCCACCGCGGGCTTTATGCCGAATACAACCTCGTCTACTACCGTGGCACCAAATTCGGCCTTGAAACCGGACACGACGCCAATGCCGTCTTGATGAGCCTGCCACCGGTCGCCAAATGGACGTAGTGGGGTTTTTCAACCGCGAAGGACCAGCGTTTCGGTTGGCCTTGCAGTTTCTAACGCGCCTGCCCATCGCCGCCCCCTACGCGCAAGAGGCGATGCGCCAAAGCCCGCGTTGGTATCCGGCGGTGGGGGTGGTTGTGGGGGCCTTGGCGGGGCTGGTCTTTGTGTTGGGGGATTGGCTTTTCACCCCGCAATTGGGCGTGTGGTTGGCACTGGCCACGGCGGTTGGGGTAACAGGTGCGCTGCACGAAGACGGCTTGGCCGATGCCTGCGACGGTTTGGGCGGCGTGCGCCCCAAAGAGCGCGTGCTAGAGATTATGCGCGACAGCCGGATTGGCGCTTATGGCGTGTTGGGCCTGATTTTCACCATTGGGGCCAAGGCCTTGGCGCTGCAGGCCATGCCCGCGGTGGATGTTCTTTTTGTGCTGATCGCGGGCCATACGGCCAGCAGGGCGGCGATGGTGTGGGTCATTGCCTCGTCCGATTACGTGCGCGAAAAGGGCGCGGGGTCGGCTGTGGCGGGGGGGATTGACCGTGCGGCGATGATTGTGGCGCTGGCGACGACCGGTCTGGCGCTGCTGCCTTTGGTGTTTTGCGTCAGGCTAGAGGCGATTGTTTGCGGTCTTGGCGGCCTTGTGCTGGCCCAAGTCTTGATGCGCCGTTGGTATGAACCGCGCTTGGGCGGCTATACCGGCGACTGTCTGGGGGCTGTGCAGCAATGCAGCGAGCTGGGGTTTTACTTTGGCATTTTGGCGGTGGCGGGAGGTTAAGGCCGCTTGGCATCGGCCAGAAGCAAAGCCAAAGCGCCGGCTAAGGTGATCAAACCGGCGAGAACCGCCGCAAAGGTATAGCCTGACAGGCTGGTGCCCAAAGCAAAGCTGCCCGCCGCCAGAGCGTCGCCGGCCACCTTCATCAGCGCCATAAGCCCCGCCGCCGTTCCGGGCCGCGCGGACAGTTGGTCTTGCAGATAGACAATGGGCAGCGTCAAGGTCAGCGCTCCGCCCGCCGCCCCCGGGATCAGCAGTGCCCACAGATAAGGCGAATGGGCCAAAAGCGGAATGCCGACCAGATGCACCACATAAAGCGCGGTGCCTATGGCGATCAGGTTCGCCCGCTTCCAGCCCTGCAACAGCGGCAGGGCCAGCATAAAGGGCACCTCTAACCCTGCCACAAGACCGGCATAAAGCGCTGCATTGCCGCCCGCTCCGCTGGACGGCGTCAGCGTCAGCCCCATCACGGCCCAATAGGCCGTGCCCCCCGCCGAGACCGCCCCCAAGGCCAAAATCCGCAGGGCAAGGCCGGGTGTCGCCACCTCGGCCAAGGCAGCCCCCAGCGACAGGCCCGACGGCGCATCGCGCCCCGCCATCGTGGTCCGGCTTGGCCAACGCGCCCAGATCACGGCCAGCATCCCGGCCCCTAAGGCCAAGGCCACCGGATAAATCGTCATGACAGGTACGCCCTGCGCCATCGCAAGCGACCAAAGCGGCAAGATCACCAAAAAAGGCACCGCCAAAAGGGCGCGGATTGTGGATTGCACGCCATCACGTTGCGCGGGGGCAAGCTTGGCCGTAGCCACCCGCGCTTGGGCGAAAAGCTGGCCAAACAGGCTGTTGGCGGGCAAAAGCAATGAATGGGCCAGCACAAAGCTTAGGGTCGACGGCACGATGGTCATAACAACCACCCCCACCACCGTCACCATTCCGGAAAACAACGCAATCTCGCGCCGATTGGCGGTTTGATCGGCGCGGATGCCCGAATACAGCGCCGTCGTCACCGACACCACGGTCGAGGTCACCATAACAGCCGCATATCCCGCATCGCCCAAGCCAAAGGCCCGCACCGCCAAAACCGATACAAAGGGCCCAAAGGTACACATCAAAGCCCCTTGCAGCACCATCAGAACCGCCACCATCCGCAGGGCGGGATCGCGCCAGATCAGCGCAAAGGGCGGCATCTTAGGCCTTGGCCCCGAACAGATTGACGCGGTCGGCCCAGTACAGCCCGCCCGCCCCGATCAGGCTGCAGGCCACGCCCGTGATCGCCACCGTCTCAAACCCGCCGATATGGGCGGTCGCGGCAAAGATCGCGGCGGTCATCCCGTCTGACACCAGCTTTTGCACCGCCAACATCGCGGCGGCGGTGCCGGGCCTTTCGCGCAGCAGGTCTTGATAATACAAAATCGGCGAGGTGATCACCATCGCACCACCCACCCCGCCAAACAGCGGCATCACCCTCACAAAACCGCTATCCGACAAAAGCGGCGGCGCCAGAAGATGTGCGCCATACAGCACCGTGCCAATCACCAGCAGCGTTGATTTGGGCAGGGCTGCGGCGATGCGCGGCAAGATCAGCATGGCAGGCACCTCCCACCCCGCGACCATGCCGACATAGAGCGCCACATCCGACGGCCCCCGCAGCGGCGAAGCGTCAAAGATCAACGAAATCAGCACCATATACAGCGTGCCCGACGAGGCGATGGCCCCGATCAACACCACCCGCACCGCCACCCGTGGCTTGGCAATCTCGGCCAAAGCATCGCGCAGCCGCATGCCAGAGCGGTGGTCTGACCACGCTGTCTGCCCATCCTTCGGCCAGCCCATCAAGATCAGGCCCAACAGCCCAAGGCTGGCAATCCCGCCGCTGACATAGACCGCCATCTCTGACATGCCGAACCCAAAGGCAAAGGTCCAAAACATCAGCATCGCCAGAAATGAAAACGACATGGCCGCGCGGATCACCCCCAAAATGCCATCGCGGTTGTGCCCCTCATCGGGGCTGGCCAAGCGGGCCAAGGCGAAAAGCTGGCCGTACAGGCTGGATGCCATGGGGAGCAAAATGCCCTGACACAGGATCAGCGCCCAAATGCCCGGAACGGCCAAGATCAGCGCAATGCCAAAGGCGCTGCACAGCGTGGTGCCTATGGCAATCACCCGACGGTGGCCAAACTGGTCGCCCAAAACCCCCAAGACCACCGACGATGTCACAGCAATCAGCGACGCCATCGCCAGCATCAGCGAAAAGGCTGGTTTGCTCATGCCGATGCGTTCAATCGCAATCACCGATTGATAGGGATAGACCGACGCATTCAGCGCCCCAAGCACCAGCAAGGCCACAGCAATCAAGCGCAGTGTGGGGTGGCGCAAAACATGGCGAATAGGGGTCATCTCAGCTTCCAAAAACGCATTGTCACCGCTAACGGGGCCGCACCGCGATGTCCAGAGATGGGCCGCGACACGAAATGTCGCGAACCTGCCATCGCCGCAACGACCGCTCGGTTAACGTCACCGGGCAGTTGGGTGGGGCCGCTATGGACGCAGATTATATCATCGTAGGCTCTGGCTCTGCCGGGTCAGTTCTGGCCAATCGGCTGTCGCAATCGGGCAAACATCGGGTTGTGGTGCTGGAAGCGGGCGGTACGGACGCGCGGTTTTATGTGCATTTGCCTTTGGGCTACGGCAAGCTGTTCTATGACCCGCGCGTCAACTGGATGTACCGCACCGAACCCGACGCTGGCCTTGCCGGATCGGCCGATCACTGGCCGCGCGGCAAGATTTTGGGCGGGTCGTCCTCGATCAACGCCATGGTCTATATTCGCGGCCACCGCGCGGATTATGACGAATGGGGGCAGGCTGCGGCGGGTTGGGGATGGGATCATGTTCTGCCCGCCTTTCGCGCGATGGAGGATAACGAGGCGGGGGCCGATGACTATCGCGGCAAGGGCGGGCCCTTGTTCATCTCGGAAAACCGCCGTGGGTTGCATTGGCTGGTCGAAGACTACATCGCCGCAGCGGGCGAGGCGGGATTGCCCTATACGCCGGATTTCAATGGCGAAAATCAAGAAGGTGCTGGCAATTACCAGATGACAATCAAAGGCGGGCGGCGCAATTCGGCGGCGCGCGCCTTCCTGCGGCCCGCGATGGGGCGCAAGAACCTGCAAGTGATCACGAACGCCATGGTGACCCGCGTTTTGTTCGAAGGCACCAAGGCTGTCGGTGTGGAATACCAGCACGGCGGGCAAACCCGGCGCCTGAAGGCGGCAGAGGTGATCTTGGCAGGCGGGGCCATCAACTCGCCGCAGCTTTTGCAACTGTCGGGCATCGGGCCGGGCGGGGTGTTGCAGGATATGGGCGTGCCGATTTTGGTCGATAACCCCAATGTGGGCGACCATTTGAACGATCATCAGGGCATCAACTACACATGGCGGATGAAGGTTGCGACCTATAACGGCATTTTGCGGCCGTGGTGGGGCAAGGCTTGGGTGGCGCTGCACTATGCGCTGTTGCGCGGCGGGCCCTTGGCCAAGTCGATCAACCATGCGGGCGGGTTCTTCCGCACCAGTCCAGATTTGGACCGGCCGAATATGCAATTGTATTTTCAGGCGTTTTCCACACTTTTGCCCAAAGCGGGCGAACGGCCTTTGCTGACGCCCGACCCGTTCCAAGGCATGTCCATTGGCCTGTCAAACTGCCGGCCCACCAGCCGCGGCCACATTCGCCTGCAAAGCCCCGACCCGTTGCAGCACCCCAAGATCGTGGCCAATGCCTTTTCGACGCAACATGATGTCGATGAAATGCTGCTGGCCGTCAAATTCCTGCGCAAAATCGCCAGCCAGCCCAGCTTTTCCCGCTGGATCGAGGAAGAGCTGCGCCCCGGCCCGCAGGTGCACAGCGATGATGACCTGATCGCCGATTTCCGGGCGCGGTCTGGCACCGTCTATCATCCGTCCTGCACCTGCCGGATGGGGGCGGATCCGGCCACATCGGTGCTGGATGCGCGGTTGCGGGTGCGCGGGGTGCAAGGGTTGCGGGTCTGCGACGCCTCGGCTTTTCCGAATTTGATCGCAGGCAACACCAACGCGCCGTCGATGATGATGGGCTGGCGCGGGGCGGAATTGATCTTGCAAGACGCGCGTTAGATCAAGCCCAACAGGCGGGGCAGGTCGAACATGCTGGCAAAGGGCTCTGCGCCCTCGGCCAAAAGGGCTGCCGCGTGATGCGGCGCATAGCCCATGCAGCGCATTCCGGCGGCGCGCGCGGCGCGTGCGCCGGTGGGGCTGTCTTCGATCACCACACAAGTTGCAGGATCAGCCCGCATCGCTTGGGCAGCGTGTAAAAAGACATCGGGAAAGGGTTTGGGGCGCGGCATATCTTGGCCCGAAAAGATCCGCCCGCCAAAGCGGCCCATCAAACCCGCGTGTTGGCCCAAGGTGATCTGCATCTTGCGCGGGCTGCCGTTCGACCCGATGGCATAGGGGATTTTCGCGGCATCCAGCGCATCCAGAACCGTCAGCACGCCGGGCACCAAGGGCGCGCCTTGTTCCAGTTGCGCGTACAGGCGGGCGTAAAAGTCGTTCACCCAAGCCTCGGGCAAGTCCGCGCCAAGGGTGCGGGCTTTGGTGGCGACCCCTGCCAAAGTCAGCCCGATCAGTTCGGTTTCCAACGTGGCGCGGGGCAGGTTTAGGCCATGGTCGTGCAGATCGGTCGTGAGCAGGTCAAAGGCGATCACCTCTGAATCCACCAGCACCCCGTCACAATCGAAAATCACCGCCTTTGGCGTCATGGCTTTAGCTCCAATAGGGTCACCCACATTCATCTAAAGGTTCGTCCCATTGGTCGCGGCAAGGAAAGAAGCTGCAT
>JBAXLX010000071.1:0-12216 GCA_037134595.1 Pseudomonadota bacterium | reverse complement strand
AAGGCCTCTCGTTTCGCTCCTGCTCCATAATGCGGATCAACGCCTTTACGGTCGCAAAATCCGTTCCTTGGATGGTGCGCGTACTGTGTACTGGGGGGATGTGCGCAATTGCGTCAAGACTCCAAAGATTTCGCAGACCGTTACATTTCTGGACGGTTCCAACGCTGCAGGGTTCGCCCGCACGTTGGAGGAAGTTCTTGATTTCAATGTGCATTATACTGTCCGCCCGACTGATCAGGTAGATTCGCGCATCAAGCCCTTCACCAAAGGTGTGAACGCTGCTGTATTGGGTGCCATTATCTTGGCTGACTGCAGCGTGCCCGATGCCGTTGAGTTTCTTGGAGCTGATTATCCTTTCCTTATCCCGTTCAATGGAGAAGCAGAAGTGCTTGACGGCCTAGACCATTTGCGCGAGAGCTATGGCGCAGCAGAATGGTTTTTTGCGAAAGATCGCTGCTTTGGAATGGCCGATCGTGTATCACCAATGGCACTTGCTGGTCAAATCACGCATATAATTCGCGAAACAAAGAACTGAGGTTTGCGTTGTTGTTTGGTAAGAAAAGACTCCTACGGATTTCTTCAGTCGAGCCGGGATTTCCGCGAAACGACGGCATGCACTATCTTGACCTTCTGGATCAGGCAGAGGCAATCACGAAGCCCGACTTATATCTTGAAATCGGTAGTCGGTCTGGAAAGTCCTTAGCACGCCGCAGTTGCAATTTTGTTGGGGTTGATCCTGAGTTTAAGATCATTGCTCCTGCGTATAACTCATCTCGACAAATGCATTTCATGCAGATGACGTCCGATGATTTTTTCGCTAGTGAATTTCTGCCTAAACTGGGTTTAATGCCGCAGATGGCATTCATCGATGGGATGCACCTATTCGAATTTGCACTTAGGGATTTTATAAATTCTGAACAAGTTATGCATAGAGACGGATTAATTTTTTTCCATGATGTGCTGCCATTTAACGCTGGAATGACCGCGCGTACCTATGTGCCCGAGATGCCGTGGACAGGGGATGTCTGGAAGACGATCTTGGCTTTAGTGGAAACCCGCCCCGATCTTCGTGTCGATGTGATTCCGGCAGCAAAGACTGGTCTAGCCTGCGTACGTGGACTTAAAGGGCGAGAGGGACCTTGGCTGAAAAATTACGACGAGATTATTGCGCATTATCAGAGCTTAGATATTTCCAATTATGGCATCGGCAACTATCTTTCTAAAATCAAAATCGTCACGCCCGAGGTGTTCATCGCGTCACTGAGGCCTCGAAATTGACCTATCCCCTCAAAGTCATCCACACCCACTTTGGCAAAGAAGGCGGAGCCGAGCGGTTTTTTGTCAAGCTGGCGCAGGCGTTGGATCGGCGCGGGGTGCAGCAGCGGTTTATCATCCGTCCGGGGCGCAGTTGGGATGCGCAGGTGTCGGCCTTGGGGCCGGTGATCCGCAACAATTTCAGTGCCTTGTCACCCCTGTCTTTGGTGGCCCATTGGCAGGCCGACCGGTGGGTGCGGCAATGGCAGCCAAATGCCGTGATGGCGTGGATGCCGCGCGCCGCCCGGTTGGTGCACCCGTGGCCCGGTGTGGTTAAGCTGGCGCGGATGGGCGATTTTCCGGGCAATCTTAAGCACTTTGGCAATTGCGACCTGTTGGTTGGCAATGTTCCCGGTATCGCCCAAACCTGCCGTGATCTGGGCTGGGCCAAGCCTGCCCTGACCATCGCCAATTTCACCCCGTCAATCGCGCCGGTTCCCACACCGCGCGCATCGCTGACGACGCCAGAAGATGCTTTTCTGATCGTGGCGGGGGGACGTTTTCAACCCCGCAAAGCGCTGGATATGGCCGTGCGTGCTCTTGCGCGTCTGCCGGGGGCTTGGCTTTGGCTGGTGGGCGACGGGGCAATGCGTGCCGATCTGGAAAACCTTGCCGTCACCCTGAAAGTGGCGGACCGCGTGCGCTTTGTGGGATGGGTCGATGATCCGTCCGGCTTCATTGCGGCCGCAGATGCCTTCTTGATGCCCTCGCGCCATGAACCCTTGGGCAATTTGTTGCTAGAGGCGTGGTCTTTGGGGATTCCTTCCGTTTCGACCCGGTCAGATGGGCCAAACTGGTATATGCGCGATGGGGTCGACGGGCTCATGACCGATATTGATAACGACACCCAAATTGCCGCCGCCTTGGCTTTCCTACGCGACAATCCGGAGCAGGCAAAAACTTTCGCCCGCAATGCAGCGCAGAGATTGCAAGATTTTCTGTCAGAAGACGCCATTTGCGCCGATTACATGCGTGTCTTTCGCGGCGAATTGCCCGATGGGGATGCGCCATTATGACCCTTCCCATTTCAGCCTTTGTCATTTGCGACAACGAGGAACACTATATCGAGGCCTGCATCCGCAGCCTTCACATGTGCGCCGAAATCGTGGTTGTGGATTCAGGGTCAACAGATCAAACTTTGCCAATTCTGGACCGCTTGAAAGGCGAAGGGTTTCCCATCGTCTTGCTGCAAGAACCTTGGCGCGGATTTGGTGGCCAAAAGCAATTCGCGTTGGATCGATGCACGCAAGAGTGGTGCTTTTCCATTGACAGCGATGAACGCATCAGCCTGCGCTTAGCGGCTGCCCTGCCAATGCTTTTGAATGATCCTGCGGTGACGGGTTGGAAGATCACCCGATACGATTATCTTTTGGGTTTTGGCTTTGCCCCCGCTGCCAGCCATGAGCGTTTCCACAACCGGCTGTTTCGGCGGGGCTCTGGGTCTTTTAACCCGACGGACCGCGTTCACGAAGGAATTGCCATTACGGGCGAAGTGCGGCGCGCAAAAACAGGCGGTTTATTGCATTACCGCCCCATTCCGCTTGATGCGCAAATGCAAAAAGAGAATAAATACTCGTCTCTCAAAGCACAGATGAAAGCAGAGAGAGGTATCCCTGCGCGTCCGATCAAAATGCTGTTCAGTCCGGGCCTGTTTTTTGTGCGCTGGTATTTTCGGTATGGTTTTTGGCGATGTGGTTGGGCAGGGTTTATCCACTGCGTCAAAGGGGCCATATATTCGTTTTTAACGGAAGCAAAACGGTGGGAAAATGAAGCCGTACTCCGCCGCCCGCCGGAAGAACCAGACTTGTCGGATTTTGACCGCTACTAAACTTGTGCTTGCCTTTTCGCAGTGAGCTTACCCCAAAATCTCGCCAAACCGCGCTTGACACAGCGCCCTTCGCCCTGTTGAACCAAGGCACACCACGCAGGAGAGGGCCATGTATCTGGAAGCCGTGCGCGAACTTCTCCGCAAGCAGAAGCTGGTCGAGGGTCTGGTCAAGGGCCACGGGGTTGTGCATCACAACCTTGTCGAAACGGTTGTTGAAAAGCAGCAATCTGTCGAGCTTGAAAATTTCATGGCCAAGCTGGCTGTCGCCGATATTGTTGAAATCCTTGAAGCTTTGCCTGCCGAGGATGCGGCGCTTTTGTGGCCACGTGTGCCGTCGGGGCGCTCGACCGATGTGCTGTGGGAAGTCTCGGACGAGCTGCGCGACCAGTTGGAAGAAGTGGCCGGCCCGCGTTTGGCCGAAACCAAAGTGTCGGTCTTTGAACTGACAGCGGGGCGCATCAAGCAAAGCCCGATCAAGGCGCGCAAGGATCTTGAGGGTAAGAAACCGCTCTGGATTGATTTGCTGAACGCCTCCGCAGCGCAGCGCGCCTATATTGGCGAGTTTTATCGGTTGGACCTGCCCGATCCGGGGGATGAAACTGATCTGGAAGTGTCAAACCGCTTTCATATCGAAGAAAGCGGCGCGCTTAATCTGCATTCGAATTTCCTGCTGGATCGGGGGGGTAAAAGCCGCTCGGTTCCGGTGGCCTTTATTTTGCATAAAGACATCCTCTTTTCGCTGCGCAATGAAGACCTGCCCGTATTTCGCCTACAACGCCGCCGCGCGGAAACGGTTCCGGGCTTTGCCACCGATTGTTTTGATTTGCTGTTGAACCTCTATGGGTCAGACGTTGAATATTCCGCTGACAGTCTTGAGGATATTTATAAAACGCTTTCCCGTGTCGGCAAACACGTTCTGTCAGAAACGATGACCGATGAAGAGGCCGCGTCGGTTCTGGCGGACATTGCCGAAGAAGAAGACCTCAATGGCCGCATCCGCGCCAATATCATGGACAGCCAGCGCGCCATTGTTTTCCTGATGCAATCGCGCGCTTTGTCAGATGCCAACGTGCAAGATGCCAAACAGGTTTTGCGCAATATTGACAGTTTGAACAGCCACACGGCGTTCTTGTTTGATAAAATCAACTTCCTGATGGATGCGACCATCGGTTTCATCAATATCAACCAAAACCGCCGTGTTACGCAGTTGACTATGCTTAGCCTTGTGTTTTTGCCGATGAATATTTTAGCGGGCATGGGGGGCATGTCGGAATATTCGATGATGACAGCGGGCATCCCGTGGCCGATGTCTTATGCTGCTTTTGCGGTTGGCTCTGGCCTGCTGGGATGGTTCACGTTTCGCGTGGTGCGGCGGGTTGACCAGAAAAAGGCGCGGCGGGCGATTAACAAATAGCCCGCCGCTTGCGGTTTACTTTGGCGCTTTGGCAAAGCGCAGATAGGGCAGTTTGATATCCAGCGCGCCAAAGCGTTCGGTGGCTTGTTCGTTGTTCAACGCCAAGGCCACAATCACATCTTGCCCCGCTTGCCAATTGGCAGGGGTCGCCAGCGGTTTGCCATCGGTCAATTGCACCGCATCCAAAGCGCGCAAAATCTCGGCAAAGTTGCGGCCGACCGACATCGGGTAGGTCATGGTCAGTTTGACCTTTTTATCCGGCCCCACGATAAACACCGTGCGCACTGTGGCCGAATTGGCCGGCGTGCGCCCTTCGGTGGGCAGGTAAAACTCTGCCGGAAGCATGTCATAGGCTTTGGCGACGGTCAGGCTGGTGTCGTCGATGATCGGAAAATCGGCCGGAGCGCCGCCAAAGGCTTCGATGTCGCGCTTCCATTTTTCGTGATCTTGCACCGAATCGACCGAAACGCCGATCACCTTGGTGCCGCGCTTTTTGAACTCGGGTATCAGTTGCGCCACGGCGCCGAATTCGGTGGTACAAACGGGCGTAAAATCGCGCGGGTGGCTGAAGATGATGCCGTAGTGGTCCTCCAGCCAATCGTGGAACTTGATTTCTCCAGCGGTTGAGCTGGCGGTGAAATCGGGGGCAATGTCATTGATGCGCAGGCCCATGGCAATCCTCATGCTGGGGGTTCATGGCCGTTACATAGGCAATTTGGAACGAAGTTTCACTAGCCTGCAGGGATTTGTGGAAAGAAAAGTATGCTATTCTGTGTGAATAGTCTTTCGAGAAACATTCTTCTATTGCGCAATTAAAGTCGGAATTTGATCAAACATGCCGCGCCCTGTGCTTGCCCCAAGGCCCCCCAGATGCGACGATAGTCCATCACAATAGGAGGCCCCCATGATCATCCGCCGCGACTTTTACATCAATGGCGCTTGGACCGCCCCTGCCACCCCGCGTGACGCCGCCGTGATTGATCCTTCGACCGAGGATGCCTGCGCTGTCATTTCCTTGGGCGGTCAGGCCGACACCGACGCCGCCGTTTCCGCCGCCCTTGCCGCCTTTCCCGCCTGGGCTGCCACCCCCCGGGCTGAGCGCCGCGCTGCCGTGGTGCGCATTCTGGAACAATACGAGCGCCGTTTAGAAGACCTGTCGCAAGCCATTTCGATGGAGATGGGATCGCCGATCGACCATGCCCGCGCTGAGCAAGCGCCCTGCCTGCCGTGGCATTTGACTAATTTCCTGACGGCCTTTGACCAGATGGAATGGATCCGCCCCTTGGGCGCCCATGCGCCTGATACGATGATTGCGCAGGAACCTATCGGCGTGGTCGGTCTGATCACGCCGTGGAACTGGCCGATGAACCAGATCGCGCTGAAGGTGATCCCCGCCATTCTGGCGGGCTGCACCTGTGTGCTGAAACCTTCCGAAGAATCCCCCCTCAACGCCATGATCTTTGCCGAGTTTTGCCACGATGCCGGCCTGCCTGCGGGGGTGTTTAACTTGGTCAACGGCGACGGTTTGGGCGTGGGCAGCCAGTTGTCGACCCACCCCGATGTGCAGATGATCTCTTTCACCGGATCGACCCGCGCGGGCAAGGCCATCTCGAAGGCTGCCGCCGAAACGCTCAAGCGCGTCACGCTGGAACTGGGCGGCAAGGGCGCGAATGTGATTTTCGCCGATGCCGATGACGAGGCCGTCGAACGCGGTGTGCGCCATATGATGGACAATTCCGGCCAATCCTGCAACGCGCCGTCACGCATGTTGGTGCAGCGCCCGATCTATGACCGGGCTGTGACAATTGCAGCGCAAGTGGCTGACAGCATCAAGGTGGGGTCCGCCCATCAGCCGGGCGACCACATCGGCCCCGTGGTCAACAAGCGCCAATGGGACCAGATCCAGTCCTATATCCAAAAGGGCATCGACGAAGGCGCGCGTTTGGTCGCAGGCGGCACTGGCCTGCCCGAAGGGGTCAACCGTGGCTTTTACGTCAAGCCCACCGTCTTTGCCGATGTCACCCCCGGCATGACGATCGAGCGCGAGGAGATCTTTGGCCCCGTTCTGGCAATGATCCCCTTTGACACCGAAGCCGATGCCGTGCGCATCGCCAATGACAGCCCCTATGGGTTAACGCATTATGTGCAAACCCAAGACGGAGCCAAGCGCAACCGCATGGCCTTGGCGCTGAAAGCGGGCATGGTGCAGACCAATGGCCGCTCGCGCGGGGCAGGGGCCTTCTTTGGCGGTATGAAATCCTCTGGCCGTGCGCGGGAAGGCGGGGTTTGGGGCTTGGAAGAGTTCTTGGAATCCAAGGCCATTTCCGGATGGGATGTCACCCAGCCCTTGGTCAGCGCATAAGCGCCCGCGCAGGGGGCCATCCCCCTGCGCCGCCAAATAAGCCGCAAACCAGACCACGGGATGACGCTTTTTGACGATTGCTCCGAACCCGCGCCCCTAGGCTTTGCCAAAAGCCAGAGGCCGCCATGACCCAACACCGCCATCTTCTTTCCCCCCTTACCCTGCGCGGCCATACTTTGCGCAACCGCATCGTCTTTGGGGCGCATACGGCCAATATGTCTGATATGGGCATTCCCGGCCCCCGCGTGCAGGGCTACTTGGTGGAACGCGCCTTGGGTGGGGCGGGGATGATTGTGTCAGAACCTGTGCCCGTCCACCGCACTGGCGTGCTGACGCGGGGCAATTATGCCCATTCCGACAACACCGTGATCCCGCATTTTCGCAAGATCACCGATGCCGTCAAAGCCGCAGGCGCGGTGATCTTGCAGCAGCTTTACCACATCGGCGCGCACGGCGATTCCGACCTGTCCTTCGCCCCGCATTGGAGCCCGTCTGGCCTGCCATCCTACCACGATTCCGACGGCTCGCACGCCATGAGCGGGGCCGAGGTGGAAGAACTGCTCGACGCCCATGTCGCCGCCGCCATCCGTTCCAAAGCCTGCGGCTTTCAGGGGGTCGAGGTCTGGGCCGCCTATCATTCCCTGCTGGATCAATTCTGGACCCCGTGGAGCAATCGGCGCACCGATCAGGGGGGCGGGTCGTTGGAAAACCGCACCCGCTTTTCGCGCACCCTGATCGATCGTATCCGCCAGACTTGCGGGCCAGATTTCATCATCGGGCTGGCCATCAGCTATTCCCCCGCCTATCCCGTGATGCTGTCTGATGCCGATATGTGCGAGATTGTCGCCCTGCATGATGCCACAGGCGATGTCGATTATGTCACCTGCGGGTATGGCAGCTATCTGGATTTCGAAGGCATCATCCCGCCCTTCACCCACGGCGAAAAGCTGACCACGCCCTTGACCGCCCAGCTGAAAGCCATCGTCAAACACGCTGTGATTACTTCGGAAGCGGGGGTGCGCACGCCCGATAACGCCGAAACCATCATCGCCAGCGGCGAGGCGGACCTTGTCTCTATCGTGCGCGGCCAGATCGCCGACCCGCATCTGGCCCGCAAAACCACCGAAGGCCGCGCCGAGGATATTCGCGGCTGTATCTCTTGCAACCAGATGTGCTGGGGGCGGCGCAGCCGCGATTACTGGATTTCCTGCCTGATCAACCCCTCGGTCGGGCGTGAGTTTGAATGGGGCGGCGATCGGTTCGCGGCGGCGCAAACCCCTCGCTCGGTTCTAGTGGTGGGTGCAGGCCCCGCAGGGCTAGAAGCCGCCCGCGCCGCAGCCGAACGCGGTCACACGGTCGAGATCGTCGAGGCCCTGCCCGTCATCGGCGGCCAATTCCGCCTTGCCGGCCAACAACCCCGCCGCGCACAGATCTTGGATTTGCTGGGCTGGTATGAAGCCCAGTTCGCCAAACTGGGCGTAAACCTGCGCCTGAACACCTATCTGGACGAGGGCGACATCGCCGCCCACCCCGCCGATACCGTCATTCTGGCCACAGGCTCGCTGCCCGACGAGACGGGCTTTCAACGCTGGGTGCCCGCCCAAGAAACCCTGCCCGGCATCGACTTGGGCGGTGTCTGGTCGCCCGAAGCCGTTCTGCGGCGCGAGGCGCGGTTGGGTGACACCGTGGTGCTGTATGACGAAGGGTCAAACTGGCGCGGGGTCGGTACGGCTTGGTCGATGGCCGAACAGGGCAAAAAGGTGATCCTTGTAACGCCTGAGGCCTTTGTTGGCAAAGAAATCGCACGCACCGCCGCCGATGGCGCGGCACGGCGCCGGATTGCGCAGTTGGGGGTCGAGTTTAAGACCGAGCATTGCCTAAGTCGCTGGCACGGCAACGGCGTGACGATCCGCAATATGCTGACCGGAACCGAGGAAACCATCGCCGCCTCGGCGCTTGTGATGTCCACCACCAACCGCGCCTTTGACCCCTTTCCTGAAACCTTCGCTGGCAAACAAACCCACCGCATCGGCGATTGCACCGCACCCCGCTTGGCGGCCTATGCCTTTCACGAGGGGCGCAAATTGGCGCTGGCGCTTTAAGCGGTCCGCGCGAAATGATCGGCCGAGGCCATGGCCCAATGCGCGGCAAATGCCGGGGCAGAGCCGGGGTCGTCGATCAGTTGCTTGGGCGAGAGCATCGCATATTGCTCGGCAAAAGAGATCACCCGATCAGACGAGGCACGGCGCAAGAAGTGCTGCGGTTGCAGGTCGCGCGGGTGCGATAGGCCGGCGGCGGCCACCAATTCGCCCAGGGCATGCAAGGTGTTTTTGTGGAAATTGGCCACCCGTTCGGCCTTGTCGGGCACAACCAGTGCCCTTTCGCGCAGCGGGTCTTGGGCCGTCACCCCCGTCGGACATTGGCCCGTATGGCAGGTTTGCGCCTGAATACAGCCCAAAGCGAACATAAAACCGCGGGCCGAATTGCCCCAATCGGCCCCCAAAGCCATCACGCGGGCCAGATCGAAAGCCGACGTGATCTTGCCCGAAGCCCCCAGCCTGATTCGGTCGCGCAGGCCAATGCCGACCAAGGCGTTGTGCGCAAAGCTCAATCCATCGCGCAAGGGCATGCCGACGTGGTCCATAAACTCTAAGGGCGCAGCCCCCGTGCCGCCTTCTTTGCCGTCGATCACAATGAAATCTGGCGTGATGCCGGTGGCCAGCATGGCCTTGCAGATCGCCAAAAACTCCCACCGATGGCCGATGCATAGTTTAAATCCCGCCGGTTTGCCGCCCGACAGATGCCGCATTTTGGCAATAAACTCCAACAGGCCGGTGGGGGTGGAAAAGGCCGAATGCGCGGCGGGCGAGACGCAATCTTCCCCCATCGGCACGCCGCGGATCGCGGATATTTCAGCCGTGACTTTGGCGGCAGGCAAAACACCGCCGTGGCCGGGTTTGGCCCCTTGGCTGAGTTTAAGCTCGACCATTTTGATTTGCGGGTCTTGGGCTGCGGCGGCAAACAAGGCCGTATCAAACCGGCCATCCTTGCCCCTTGCGCCGAAATAGCCTGATCCCAATTCCCAAACCAAATCGCCGCCAAATGCGCGGTGGTAGGATGACACACCGCCTTCGCCCGTGTCATGAAAAAAGCCGCCGCGCTTTGCCCCTTTGTTCAGCGCCAGCACCGCATTGGCCGAAAGCGCGCCAAAACTCATCGCCGAGATATTCAAGAGCGAGGCCGAATAGGGCTGCTTCGTATCGCCCCCAATCACCACGCGCAATTGCTCTAAAGGGGCCGCCGCTTTGGGCATGATGGAATGATGCAGCCATTCGTACTGCTCTTCATAGACGTTATATTGCGTGCCAAAGGGCCGTTTATCCAAAGCCTGTTTGGCGCGCTGGTAAACGATCGCGCGTTTGTCGCGCGCAAAGGGCGTGCCATCTTTTTCGCCTTCAAAGAAATACTGCCGCATTTCGGGGCGTATGTTTTCCAACAAAAAGCGCAAATGCGCCGTGATCGGGTAGTTGCGCAAGATCGCGTGGCGCGGCTGGATCAGATCGCGCAGGCCAAGGGCTAAAATGCCAAGGCAAAGGGCGCCAAGGCCAAGGCTCAGCCAGCGCCCGTCAGGCCAAGCCCAAGCCAGAAGGGCGCAGACGACCGTCACCAAAAAGCTGGCCGTTACAGGCAGGAAACGCAATTCGAAAATCGCTTTTATGGGCATCATCCATCCTATGTCATGCAAAAAACCAAAACCACGCGACCAGTCTGGCAACCTTATCACACAAAGAGATGACACCGCAGACATTCAGCAGCAAAATCGCATTGCCGCCGTCGTTAAAACGGGCAGGGTGCGGTAAAGGTCATCCAATCCCCGCTGTCGGGGTGATGCAGGCTTAGGCTTTGGGCGTGCAGCATCAGGCGGGGGAAGGCCGCGGCCTGCCCCGTTGCATAGATCGGGTCGCCCAAAATCGCGTGGCCAAGGCTGAGCATATGCACCCGCAACTGGTGGCTGCGCCCCGTCAGCGGGAACAGATGCACCCGACTTTCCCCCCCATCCCGCGCCAAAACCACCCAATCCGTCACCGCCGCCCGCCCGTTGAGCGCATCGACCATCTGGCGCGGGCGGTTGGGCCAATCAACCCCGATGGGCAGATCAACCCTGCCGCTGTCGGGCTGCAGATCGCCAAACACCCGTGCGACATAGGTTTTCTTCGCTCGGCGTTGTTCAAATTCCTGCCCCAAGAACCCTTGCGCGGCCTTATTGCGGGCAAAGATCATCACGCCGGATGTGTCACAATCCAGCCGATGCACCAGCAGCGTGCCCGGATAGGCCCGCCGCAGTCGGGTTTCCAGACAATCGGCCCGCCCTTCGGTCTTGCCCGGCACCGACAACAGGCCCGAAGGCTTATCCGCCACCAAAATTGCGCGGTCTTCATAGACAATGCGCAGCGGCACATCGGGCGGGGAATAGGTGAATTCCATCATACGATGGTATGGCCAGCCGCCTTAAGACGCTCGGCCAAGTGGCGGATATGGGCAGGGCCCACTTCACAGCACCCGCCGATGATCGTGGCCCCCATCTCGATCCAAGCCATGGCGAAATCGCCGTATTTTTCCGGCGTCAGATCGTGGCGGTGCGTCAATTCCTTGACCGTGGGGGCATTCTTCAAAAAGTTGCCCGAAATATGGGTAAAGCCATTGGCATAGGCCCCAAAAGGCTTGCCCAAGTCTTTCAGCGCCGCCAAAGCTGCCGCCATCGATTCCGGCACCGAGCAATTGGCCAGCATCGCCGCCACCGGATAATCGCGCACCAAGCGCGCCAGATCGGCCACAGGTTCGCCCGACCGCAAACGTGATCCGTCATGGTCGTCAACCGAGACAGACACCCACACAGGCACACCCGCCGTCAGTGCCCCCGCCAAAGCACCCTCGGCCATTTCGACGGAAGCCATGGTTTCGCACAAGATCACATCGACATGGGCACCCAAGATGCGGGCGATTTCGGCATATTTCGGCACGGCCACATCCAAGGGCTGGGTCACTTCTGGCCGATAGCTTGCAACCAGCGGCCCCATCGACCCGGCAATCCGCCCGCTGCCATGGGCCGCCCGCGCCTCATGCGCCTCGGCCAAGGCGCGCAGGTGCAGGGCGTGAAACAGCGGGTCCATCCCAAAGCCTTCCAGCCGGTCGTGGTGGATGGCATAGGTGTTGGTCGTCGCAATCGTGGCCCCAGCGGCGAAATAATCGGCGTGAATGTCGCGCACCAGACCGGGGTGGTCGATCATCACACGGGTG
>JBAXLX010000070.1:0-12332 GCA_037134595.1 Pseudomonadota bacterium | reverse complement strand
CACAAACCAACGAGTCTGGCAGAGCCGGAATCGCTGGATGCTGCGCAATACAGGATGGGGTGGGGTGTGGCAAGGGGGAAGATGGGGGCGTGATTTCACGGATCGCAGGTGTCAAGGATCAGTGCGTGACATCACGAACCCTGTTGATACTCACCCGACCAAGTTCCAACAGTTGTAGACTTCCCTCGATCAGATCGAAATCGCTTAACTTGTTAACGATGACCATTTACACTTTAGTGTGTACTTTGAAGCAATTATCATGTCAGCAAACAACTTTACACCGGGCGACTACGTTCGGTTGAAGTCGAGCAGGCCGGTTATGGTTGTCACAGAATTCGCTACAGCTTCTCAAGAATACATTTGTGTTTGGTTTGCCGATGGAAAACCCAGCTCCGCTCTTTTCAAAGAAGAAACACGTGAACTTGCCTAGTAAGGGTAGACATAAGAAAGCGGATTAATGGTATTGGCCTGCCCTACCTCAACCGTTCCGCAATCCACATCTTAATCACCGACTGGCGCGTCACACCCAGATGGCGCGCCTCGCGGTCAAGTCCCTCAACGACCCAAGCCGGAAAATCCACATTCACGCGCCGCGCCTCTAGATTGGGGCGGCGGGCTTTAGACCAATCGACGTAGGCGCTTATGTCTTCGCCATTGTCAAATTTTTCGTCCAGTTCTTGCGCTGTGATGGGTTCAAGTGCCTTCATAGAACACGACCTCCTCTTTCCTTGCCCGCCTGACCGATATGATCCGAACCGCTTCGCCCCGACGCGTGAAGACCGCCGCCCAAACTTTGCCGTCCAACCGACCTATTGCCAAAAAGCGCGGCTCAACTTCAGACGAAACCGGGGCTTCCACCAAACGGTTATCTTGCCAAAGCGCCTGCGCTTCAACAAAGTTTATGCCGTGCTTGGCCTTATTGCTGGCACTTTTGATCGGATCAAACTCGAACGTCATGGCTAGAATTAGGATAGAATCTATCCCCTTTCAACCCCTATGCCCATTCATAATTGAAGCTGACCGAGATGCGTTCCTCTTCCGCCATATTCATCGGCACCTCATGGCGCAGCCAGCTTTCCCACAGCAGCACCTCGCCCACGTTGGGCTTCACATAGACAAAGCTTTGCAACTCTTGCGCGGCTTTCTTCAAGCGCAACGGCGCGTGCATCATCATCGGCAGGCGGGGGTCTTCCAGTTTCAAAGCGCTGGTGCCCTTGGGCATCGCCACATAGGTCGTGCCTGAAATCACCGAGTGAGGGTGAATGTGGCTGGCGTGCATGCCACCTTGGGGCAGGATGTTGATCCAGAACGATCCGCATTTGAGCTTTTTCTCGCCCAAATCAAAGCCCAGATCCTTGCAAAAGGCCGCAACATGCTTGTCCAGCGCCTTTTCCAGATCGGCGAAAATCGGGAACCGCCACGGCAGGTCGTTGAGCGAGGCATAGCTGGTATAGCCCGGATAGCCATTCGCCTCGCACCATTCCTGCCCCGCCTCATCATCGTCGGCAATGGCTTCGCAGGCGGCGGCCAACTCAGCATAATCGACCTTCTTTTTGCCCAGTTCCGCCAATTCAGCGCGGTACAGGCGGGTCACGAACAGGGGGGAAATCTCGGCCATAGCGGTCTCCATCAAGAAAAAGCCCCCACCGTTTCCGGCAGGGGCGATTATGTAGGGTGGGTGAAACCCACCCCGCTTTACCAGTCTTCGCGAACGACCACGCGGGTCAGAACCGGCAGCTTCATGGCGCCCAGACGCAGGGCCTCACGCGCGATTTCTTCGGACACGCCGTCGATCTCGAACATGATCCGGCCGGGTTTTACCTTGGCCGCCCAATAGTCGATCGCCCCTTTACCTTTACCCATACGAACTTCGACGGGCTTGGCAGTGACCGGAACGTCCGGGAAAATCCGGATCCAGACACGGCCCTGACGCTTCATGTGGCGGGTGATCGCGCGGCGGGCCGCTTCGATCTGACGCGCCGTCACACGCTCCGGTTCAGTCGATTTCAGCCCAAAGGAGCCAAAGTTCAACATAGAGCCGCCTTTGGCTTCTCCATGAATGCGGCCTTTGAACTGCTTGCGAAACTTAGTGCGCTTAGGTTGCAGCATTTATTTTCTCCCTTAGGCGCGTTCGCGGCGCGGTTGGCGCGGTGCAGCACCTTCCTGCGATTCCGCCTGACGACGGTCATGGGCCTGCGGATCATGCTCAAGGATTTCGCCTTTGAAGATCCAGACCTTCACACCGATGATCCCATAGGGCGTCATGGCTTCGGACAGGGCATAATCGATGTCGGCCCGCAGCGTGTGCAGCGGAACGCGGCCTTCGCGGTACCATTCGGTCCGCGCGATTTCCGCGCCGCCCAGACGGCCCGACACGTTGACCCGAATCCCCAGCGCGCCAATACGCATGGCGTTTTGCACGCCCCGCTTCATGGCACGCCGGAACGAAACACGGCGTTCCATCTGCTGGGCGATCGACTCGGCCACCAGTTGGGCGTCCAGTTCGGGCTTGCGCACTTCGACGATGTTCAAGTGCAGTTCGGACTTGGTGAAGACCGACAGTTTCTTGCGCAGCGTTTCGATATCCGCGCCTTTTTTGCCGATGATCACGCCCGGACGGGCGGTGTAGATCGTCACGCGGCACTTTTTATGCGGACGTTCGATGATCACCTTCGAAATGCCGGCCGCTTTGCAGTCTTCATGCACGAAGGCGCGCATTTTCAGATCTTCCAGCAGCAGATTGCCGTAATCTTTCGATTCAGCAAACCAGCGGCTGTCCCACGTGCGGTTGACCTGCAGGCGCATGCCGATCGGATTGACCTTCTGACCCATTATGCAGTCTCCCCGACTTGGCGGACCTTGATCGTGATTTCAGAGAACGGTTTCATGATCTTGCCGAAACGGCCCCGTGCCCGCGGACGGCCACGCTTCATCACCAGATTCTTGCCAACCCAAGCTTCGGCGACGACCAAGCTGTCCACGTCAAGGTTATGGTTGTTTTCTGCGTTGGCGATGGCCGATTGCAGAACTTTCTTCACTTCGCCCGCGATCCGGCGCTTAGAAAAGGTCAGGTCGGCCAAAGCCTTGTCAACCTTCTTGCCGCGGATCAGACCGGCGACCAAGTTCAGCTTCTGGTCCGAGGTGCGCAACATACGCGCCACGGCCATTGCTTCATTCTCCGCCACGCGGCGCGGATTCTTTTCCTTACCCATGGCTTACTTCCTCTTGGCTTTCTTGTCGGCAGCGTGTCCGTAATAGGTACGGGTCGGCGAGTATTCGCCAAACTTCTGGCCGATCATCTCTTCGGTCACGGCGACCGGGATATGTTTTTTGCCGTTGTAGACGCCGAACGTCAAACCAACGAATTGCGGCAGGATGGTCGAGCGGCGCGACCAGATCTTGATCACTTCGCTTTTGCCCGACGCGCGCGAGGTTTCTGCCTTTTTCAGCATGTAACCGTCGACGAACGGGCCTTTCCAGATAGAACGTGCCATGGATTAGCGCCCTTTCTTCGCGTTACGCGAACGGACAATAAGCTTGTCCGACTGCTTCGACTTGCGGGTCTTGTTGCCCTTGGTGCCCTTACCCCACGGCGTCACCGGGTGACGGCCGCCCGAGGTGCGACCTTCACCACCGCCATGCGGGTGGTCGATCGGGTTCATAGCAACACCGCGCACAGTCGGACGCACGCCCAAGTGGCGCATACGACCGGCTTTGCCGAAGTTTTGGTTCGAATTGTCGGGGTTCGACACGGCACCGATGGTGGCCATGCATTCCTGACGGACCAGACGCAGTTCGCCCGACGACAGACGAATCTGGGCATAGCCGCCATCACGGCCCACAAACTGGGCGTAGGTGCCAGCAGCGCGCGCCAATTGGCCGCCCTTGCCTTGCTTGAGCTCCACGTTGTGCACGATCGAACCGATCGGCATGCCCGAGAAGGGCATCGCATTGCCCGGCTTCACGTCAACCTTGGCACCTGCGACAACCGAGTCGCCCACGCCCAAACGCTGCGGGGCCAAGATATAGGCTTGCTCGCCATCCGTGTAGCGGATCAGGGCGATAAATGCCGTGCGGTTGGGATCGTATTCGATCCGCTCAACCACGGCGGGCATATCAAATTTCGTGCGCTTGAAATCGACGACACGGTAAAGACGCTTCGCGCCGCCACCCTTGTGCCACATAGTGATTCGTCCGGTATTGTTCCGGCCACCGGTCTTGGTCAAACCCTCAGTCAGGGATTTGATCGGACGGCCTTTGAACAGATCCGAACGGTCGATCAGAACCAACCCGCGTTGGCCAGGCGTCGTCGGCTTATACGACTTAAGTGCCATGCTCTCTGTCTTCCGTTAGGGGGGCCTAAGGGTTTAGGCCCGGGTGTGTAGGGCGCCGAAGCTCCCCGAATTTAGTTTGGCAAGATGGTGATCTTTGTCGCCAAACTGTCGTAAAATTCATGGCCCCAGAAACCCGGGGCCATGAATAATCGTGGCTTACTATCAGAGCCCGGTGGACACGTCGATAGTGTTACCCTCTTCAAGGGTAACATAGGCCTTTTTCTTGTCGCTCCGCTCGCCAGCGCGGCCGCGGAACTTTTTGGACTTGCCCTTGGTGATGGTGGTGTTGACCGCCTTCACCTTGACCGAGAAAATCGACTCCACCGCTTCTTTGATCTGCGGCTTGGTGGCGTCCATCGCCACATGAAAGACGACTGCGCCATTTTCCGAAGCCATGGTGGCCTTTTCGGTGATGACGGGCTTCTTGATCAGGTCGTAGTGTTCGGGTTTCGCGCTCATTTCAAACGAGCCTCCAGAGCTTCGACACCTGCTTTGGTGATCACCAAGGTGTCACGCTTCAGGATGTCATAGACATTCGCGCCAATGGTCGGCAGCACGTCCAGACCTTCGATGTTGCGGGCGGCGAGGGCGAAGTTGCCGTCAACCGTTGCGCCATCAATCACCAGAACACGCTTCCAGCCACGTTCTTGCACGGCCTTGGCAAGGTTAGCGGTTTTGGCTTCGGCCAAAGTGGCGTTGTCCAAAATCACCAGCTCGCCCGCTTTCGCCTTGGCCGACAGGGCGTGACGCAGACCCAAAGCGCGGAATTGCTTGGGCAGCGAATGCTCGTGGCTGTGCGGATGCGGGCCCTTGGCGGTACCACCGTGACGGAAGGTCGACACCTTTTTGGAACCATGGCGTGCGCCGCCGGTGCCTTTTTGGCGATAGATCTTCTTGGTCGAATAAGACACTTCGGCGCGCGTCAGTGTCGAGTGCGTGCCCGCTTGGGCCTTGGCCCGCTGCCAGCGCACAACGCGGTGCAGGATGTCGGCGCGCGGCTCAAGGCCGAAGAGCGCTTCGTCCAGATCAATGGTGCCAGCTTCGGCCCCATCCAGCGTGATGACGTTCAGTTTCATGCTTCACCCCCAACGACTTCCGCAGGTGCAACAGCACGCACAGCCGCCGGAACCGGCAGACCCGCAGGAGCCGCCTTTTTCACAGCGTCCTTGATCGTAACCCATCCGCCAGCATGGCCGGGGACGGCGCCCTTGATCATCAACAGGCCGCGTTCAGCATCGGTGCGCACGACTTGCAGGTTCTGCGTGGTCGAGCGAACAGCGCCCATATGGCCTGCCATTTTCTTGCCTTTGAACACCTTGCCGGGGTCTTGACACTGGCCGGTCGAACCGTGCGAACGGTGCGACACCGACACACCGTGCGACGCACGCAAACCGCCAAAATTGTGCCGCTTCATGGCACCTTGGAACCCCTTACCCGACGAGGTACCCGCGATATCCACGAACTGGCCTGCCAGATAATGGTCAGCGGTGATTTCCGCGCCCACATCGATCAGGCAATCGGGGGTCACGCGGAACTCGGCGATCTTGCGCTTGGGGGCCACGTTGGCCTTAGCGAAGTGACCGCGTTGTGCTTGGGTGGTGTTCTTGGCCTTGGCCGTGCCTGCGCCCAATTGAACAGCGGTGTAGCCATCGCGGTCAACGGTACGTTGGGCAACAACCTGAAGGTTGTCGAGTTGAAGAACGGTCACAGGAACCTGCGTGCCGTTTTCAAGAAACAGCCGGGTCATGCCCAGCTTTTTTGCAATAACGCCAGAGCGCATCAGTTTCGCTCCTTACACTTTGATTTCGACGTCGACGCCGGCAGCCAGGTCGAGCTTCATGAGCGCGTCCACGGTCTGGGGGGTCGGATCGATGATGTCGAGAAGGCGCTTGTGCGTGCGGATTTCCCATTGGTCACGCGACTTTTTGTCGATGTGCGGACCGCGCAGAACCGTGAATTTCTCAATTTTGTTGGGCAGCGGGATCGGCCCGCGTACCTGTGCGCCCGTGCGCTTGGCCGTGTTAACGATTTCCTGCGTGCTGGCATCCAGAACGCGGAAGTCGAAGGCCTTGAGCCGAATGCGAATGGTTTGACCTTGCATTGCTTTTTCCTTCGGAACGTAAGCGGGGCATCACGCCCGGCTCATAGGTTCACATATGTGTCTGTCGGCGTAGAGATCGGTGCGCCCGTATAGGGGCGCACCGCAGCGATATCAAGCGAGGATCTTCGACACCACGCCGGCGCCGACGGTGCGGCCGCCTTCGCGGATGGCGAAGCGCAGTTTTTCTTCCATGGCGATCGGGGCGATCAGGGTCACGTTGAACTTCAAGTTGTCACCCGGCATCACCATTTCGGTGCCTTCGGGCAGTTCAACCGTGCCGGTTACGTCCGTGGTGCGGAAGTAGAACTGCGGGCGGTAGTTGGCGAAGAACGGCGTGTGGCGGCCGCCTTCTTCCTTGGTCAGGATATAGGCTTCGGCTTCGAACTTGGTGTGCGGGTTGACCGACTTGGGTTTGCACAGCACTTGGCCGCGTTCCACGCCTTCACGGTCGATACCGCGCAGCAGCACGCCGACGTTGTCGCCAGCCTCGCCGCGGTCCAGCAGTTTGCGGAACATTTCCACGCCCGTGCACACCGACTTCTTGGTGTCGCGGATGCCCACGATTTCGACTTCGTCGCCGACGTTGATCACGCCGCGCTCGATACGGCCGGTCACAACCGTGCCACGGCCCGAGATCGAGAAGACGTCTTCGATCGGCAGCAGGAAGGGCTGATCCACGGCACGCGCCGGGGTCGGGATGTAGCTGTCAACAGCGGCCAGCAGCGCGCGGATCGACGATTCGCCGATTTCCGGGCGGGTGCCCATCATCGCCTGGTGGGCCGAGCCTTTGATGATCGGAATGTCATCGCCGGGGTATTCGTAGGACGAGAACAGTTCGCGGATTTCCATCTCGACCAGTTCGATGAGTTCTTCGTCATCCACCAGGTCGATCTTGTTCATGTAGCAGACCATGTAGGGAATACCCACCTGGCGGCCGAGCAGAATGTGCTCGCGTGTTTGCGGCATCGGGCCATCCGAGGCGGCGCAGACGAGGATCGCGCCGTCCATCTGGGCAGCGCCGGTGATCATGTTTTTCACATAGTCGGCGTGGCCGGGGCAGTCGACGTGGGCGTAGTGGCGGTTCTCGGTCTCGTATTCCACGTGTGCGGTCGAGATCGTGATGCCACGCGCGCGCTCTTCGGGGGCGCCGTCGATTTGGTCATAGGCGCGGAATTCGCCGAAGTACTTCGTGATCGCCGCGGTCAGCGTGGTCTTGCCGTGGTCAACGTGGCCAATCGTGCCGATGTTAACGTGCGGTTTGTTGCGTTCAAACTTAGCCTTACCCATTTGGGTGCTCCTATTTCGGTCGGTTGCGGTGGGGTGACCCCCACCCTACGGGGTGGTAGGGCGGGGTTCACCCCGCCACACCGGTTAAGCGAATTTCTTCTGGATCTCGTCCGAGATGTTCTGCGGCACGGTATCGTAGTGGTCAAAGCTCATCGAGAAGGTCGCCCGTCCCGATGTCATCGACCGCAAGTTGTTGATATAGCCGAACATATTCGCCAAGGGCACCATCGAGTGGATGACATTGGCATTGCCCATGCTGTCTTGGCCTTGGATCATCCCGCGCCGAGAGGTCAAGTCGCCGATCACGCCGCCGGTAAAGTCTTCCGGCGTCACAACGTCAACTTTCATAATCGGTTCCAACAGCTTGGCCCCGGCTTTCTTCAGACCGTCGCGCATGGCCGCGCGCGCGGCAATTTCGAAAGCCAGAACCGAGGAGTCAACGTCGTGGAACGCGCCGTCGATCAGCGCCACTTTGAAGTCGATCACCGGGAAACCCGCCAAAGGACCCGAATCCATCACGGATTTGATGCCTTTTTCGACGCCGGGGATGTATTCTTTGGGAACAGCACCACCCACGATCTTGGACTCGAACGAATAGCCCACGCCCGGCTCAACAGGCGTGATGATCAGCTTGATCCGGGCGAATTGACCCGTACCGCCGGTTTGCTTCTTGTGGGTATAGTCGATTTCCGTCTCGCGGCTGATCGTCTCGCGATACGCCACCTGCGGCGCACCGATGTTCGCCTCGACCTTGAATTCGCGACGCATGCGGTCGACGAGAATGTCGAGGTGAAGTTCGCCCATGCCCTTCATGATCGTCTGACCCGATTCGATATCGGTTTCCACGCGGAAGGACGGATCTTCTGCCGCCAGACGGGCCAAAGCGATGCCCATCTTTTCTTGGTCGGCTTTGGTCTTGGGTTCCACGGCAATCTCGATCACGGGGGTCGGGAAGGTCATGGTTTCCAGAACAACAGGCTTGGCCTGATCGCACAGGGTGTCACCGGTTGTCGTTTCTTTCAGACCCGCCAAAGCCATGATATCGCCGGCAAAAGCTTCGCCGATTTCTTCTTGCTTGTTGGCGTGCATCATCACCATGCGGCCGATGCGTTCTTTGCGGCCTTTGGTCGCATTGAAGATCTGGTCGCCCTTTTTGACCTGACCCGAATAGATGCGGGTAAAGGTCAAGGTGCCCATGAAGGGGTCGTTCATGATCTTGAAGGCCAGACCCGAGAAGGGTTGGTCGTCATCGGCCGAACGAGAGATATTGCGCGTTTCGCTCTCGTCGCCCGGAGCGAAGCCCATATAGGCGGGCACGTCCAAAGGATCGGGCAGGAAGTCGATCACGGCGTTCAACATCGGCTGCACGCCTTTGTTCTTGAACGCTGAACCAGCCAGGATCGGGATAAAGTCGATCGCCAGCGTGCCCTTGCGGATCAGCTTGCGCAGGGTTTCTACATCCGGCTCGTTGCCTTCAAGATAGGCTTCCATCGCTTCGTCGTCTTGACCAACGGCTGTTTCCAGCAGGTTCAGGCGCCATTCGTCGGCCTGTTCCTTCAGCGAGGCACGGATCGGTTGGCGGATCCACGACGCACCCAGATCTTCACCCTGATAAACCCATTCTTCCATGGTGATCAGGTCGATGATGCCTTCGAGCTTGTCTTCTGCGCCGATGGGCAGTTGGATCGGCATCGGGTTGGCCCCGGTGCGGTCGCGGATCATCTTGACGCAGTTGAAGAAATCGGCGCCGGTCTTGTCCATTTTGTTGACGAACACAATCCGCGGCACCTTGTAGCGGTCAGCCTGACGCCACACGGTTTCGGTTTGCGGTTCAACACCGGCGTTGCCGTCCAGCAGCACCACAGCGCCATCGAGCACCGCCAGCGACCGTTCGACTTCAATGGTGAAGTCAACGTGGCCGGGGGTGTCGATGATGTTGAAGCGGTATTTGTCGTTCGACGTGGTGTCGCCCGAGTCGACCTGACGCTGCCAGAAGGTGGTGGTCGCAGCAGAGGTGATTGTAATGCCACGCTCTTGCTCTTGCTCCATCCAGTCCATGGTGGCGGCGCCATCATGGACTTCCCCGATCTTGTGGGTTTTGCCGGTGTAATACAAAATCCGCTCGGTCGTCGTGGTTTTACCCGCGTCGATGTGAGCGATGATCCCGAAATTCCGGTATCGGTTCAGCGCATATTCGCGTGCCATAGTGCCCTCTTACCAGCGATAGTGGCTGAACGCTTTGTTTGCGTCGGCCATTTTGTGGGTGTCTTCGCGCTTTTTCACAGCCGTGCCACGGTTGTTCACCGCGTCAGACAGTTCAGCGGCCAGACGTTCTTCCATGGTGTTTTCGTTGCGCTTGCGCGCCGCGATGATCAGCCAACGGATCGCAAGTGCCTCGCGGCGCTCGGTGCGCACTTCGACCGGCACCTGATAGGTTGCCCCACCGACGCGGCGCGAGCGCACTTCGACGGAAGGTTTCACATTGTCCAGCGCCTCGTGGAAGGCTTGGACCGGTTCGCGCTTCAGGCGGGACTGAACCCGCTCAAGTGCGCCATAAACGATCGATTCTGCGACGGACTTTTTGCCATCCAGCATCAGGTTGTTCATGAATTTCGACAAAACCCGATCGCCATATTTGGCATCGGGCAGGATTTCGCGCTTTTCGGCGGCGTGACGACGGGACATTCTCTATCTCCTCACTTCGGACGCTTGGCGCCATACTTCGAACGGCGCTGACGACGTTCTTTCACGCCCTGGGTATCCAGAACGCCGCGAAGGATGTGATAGCGCACACCCGGCAAGTCTTTGATACGACCGCCACGGATCAGAACCACAGAGTGTTCCTGAAGGTTGTGCTTTTCACCCGGAATGTAGCAGATCACTTCGAAGCTGTTGGTCAGGCGCACCTTGGCGACTTTCCGCATAGCCGAGTTCGGCTTTTTCGGAGTGGTGGTGTAAACGCGGGTGCAAACGCCGCGCTTTTGGGGGCAGGATTCCAAGTGCTGCGACTTGGATTTGCGAACTGGGGCCTCCCGCGGTTTGCGGATCAGCTGTTGAATAGTCGGCATGCACGTTCCTCGTGTTGCTCTGTCAATACTCGCACCAAGACTTGGTGCGCCACTTCTCGACATGTCTTCTTGCGCCTATCGCAAAAAGCAAAACCGCAGTCGCGCCCAAGTTCGGGTGCGGTGCGGTGGAATTCCAGAGGATCGGGGCTTGCACCCGGATCATGACCAGTTCCAATGTCTACCCCCAGCCAAAGGCGGACCCTTGGCTAAGATGTGCGGCTGATAGGGGGAATCACTGGGGAAGTCAACAGGGCCCAAGGGGGGCAGCTTGGCCCACAGAGTCACTTGCAGCCGGCACTTGCAGGCAGGTCGCGGGCGCATTGTGCGGGTACATTGTAGGCGGCCATGGGTCGGGTGCAATAGGCCGCAGCCCCCAGATCGCGCTGAACCAGCAGGGCGGCACAGGCAGGCGGGCGGTCCGAGATCAGCAAGACGGGGCCTGTCATATCCAGCGGCGCGGGATAGATTTGCTCGTAAAAATTCGCAGGCGCTTTGGTCGGGCGCGGCGTATAGACCCGCAGCCCCGAGTCTCGCCCCGTGTAGAACAGATCGGCAAGCACATCGCGATTATTGGCAACGACGGTGTCTAAGCCTTCTTGATGGGCCAGCGCCACGATCTTTTGGCTGACCTCTGCCCGCCCAAGATACCGGTTCAACAGCGGCTGGTGGCCAAAGCCAAAGGCCGGATACAGCGTCAGAAGCGGCAATGCCAACGACGCGATGGCATTGGTCGCAACCCCCATCGCCCGCCAGATGCGGTGATTGGCCAGCACCCCCACCGCCAGAACGCTGCCCGCAAAATACGACGCCGCCGCCCAATTGGCGTTGCTGTCTTGCAAAAAGGATTGACCTGTCACAATCATCAGGGCCGGAAGGGACAGGGCGGCCAGATAGGGGGCCCGCCGAAACTGCCAAAAGCCCACAAGGATCGCGGCAAAGACCACCGGACCGACCATAGCCAATTGCGACGCCAGAAAATCAACCATGGTCGTCAAGCTGACACGGGCGAAGGGGTTGCTTTGCTCGATCCAGCCGATGTTTTGGGCTGTGTGGGAAAAGGTCACCCAGCGATGGGCAAAGTTCCAGATCAGGTTGGGTAAGACCAATGCCACGGCGGGTAAGGCGATTATGCCTATTTCCGACCAGCGCGGGCGCAGGTCAGTGCGCAAAAGGGCTGCCAGCAGCATTCCGGCGGGCAGGTATATGCCCGCGTATTTCGCAAGACAGGCGCAGCCGATCATGCCGCCGACCAACAGGGCATCGCTTTTGCGGTGATCCGACAGCAAGCGATGGTAAAACAACATCCCCGCCGCGAAGAACGGGGCCAAGATCGTGTCGGTGGAGATGAGCAAACTGCCAACCGCCACCATCGGCAGGCTGATATACAAAACCGCCGCCCAAAGTGCCGCACTGCGCCCTGCCAGACGATTGGCCAAAGCGGCCAGAAAAAGCGCCGTGACCCCATGCAGCACCGCCCCCGGCATGCGGACCCAGAACGGTGTGTGTGACCGTGCAAGGGCAGTCACCGCGCCAATCACATAA
>JBAXLX010000069.1:0-12374 GCA_037134595.1 Pseudomonadota bacterium | reverse complement strand
CATCTCGCCAAACTTGTTCGACAGCGCCATCAACAACAGCCCACGCAGGCGGGACTGGATGTTTTCTTCGGTGATACCCGCCTGCGTGCCGGCAAACAGCGGCGAGAGGGCATCTGACACCGCCTGTTGCGGGCCAGCGATCGGCACTGTGTCCAGCCTTGTGCCCAAAGCGCGGGCCACAGCCACGGCATCTTCCAGCGAATGGGCCGAGGTATAGCGCGAGGGCAGCATGACACAGCGCACATTATCCGCCCCCAGCGCATCGACCGCCACCGCCGCCACCAAGGCGCTGTCCACTCCGCCCGACAGGCCCAACAGCACCTTGCCAAAGCCGGTTTTGGCGCAATAATCGCGCAGCGACAGCACCATGGCGTGGTAATCCGCCTCTTGCGCGTCGGGCAGCAGCGACAGGCGGGCGGGCAAAGCCACCCATCCGTCCGCCGTTTGCGCAAACTCCAAATGCTCTACCGCCGCTTCAAATTGCGGCAATTGGCAGGCCAGCCCCCCGCCGGGGTTCAGCACGAAAGAGGCCCCGTCAAACACCTGATCATCCTGACCGCCGATCATGTTCAGATAGACCAGCGGCAACCCCGTCTCGACCACGCGGTTCAGCATCAGGTTCAAGCGCACATCGGGCTTGCCGCGATGATAGGGCGACCCGTTGGGCACCAGCAAAATCTCGGCCCCCGTCTCAGCCAAAGTCTCGCAGACATCGGCGTGCCACGCGTCCTCGCAAATCGGAATGCCAAGGCGCACGGGGCCGATCGGGATGGGGCCGTGAATATCGGCAGGGGCAAACAGGCGCTTTTCGTCAAACACGCTGTCGTTGGGCAGGTCGTGCTTAAGAATGGTCGCCGCAATATGGCCGCCTTGCAGGATATGATAGGCGTTAAACAGTTTGCCCTCGCGCAGCGCAGGTCCGCCGATTCCCAAGGCGGGGCCATCGGCGCAATCGCGCGCCAAGGCGGACAATGTGGCCAAAGCAGCCTCGGCAAAGGCGCGTTTCAGGATCAGGTCTTGGGTTTGATAGCCGGTGATAAACATCTCGGTCAGCGCCACCAGATCGGCCCCCGCAGCCTTGCCCGTTGCCCAAGCCTGACGGGCGAGGGCGGCATTGCCTGCCAGATCCCCCACGGCGGGATTGGCTTGCACAAGGGTCAGACGAAAGGTTGCGGGCATCGGACTCTCCATCACATATCAGGGTTCTAGCAGGTTGTGGGCCAAGGAAAAGCCAAAGCAGCATCTGCGGCGCTTGTCAGGCCTTGGGCCGAAGGCTAGGGTTTGGCGCGGTAGGAATGTGGAGACATGGCATGACATCTGGCGCGTGGGTCTTTGGCTTGGGCTTGGCGCTGGCGCTGGGGGTGATGCCCGCCTGCGCCCAAGAGGTCGTGCGCAAGCAATATGACGACGGCTCGATCTACGAAGGCACGTTCAAAGACGGGCGTCAGGATGGCACCGGCACCTATCAACTGCCCAATGGGTTTGAATACACCGGCGACTGGGTGGCGGGCGAGATCAAGGGCAAGGGCAAGGCGATCTACCCCAACGGGTCATTTTATGTCGGCACCTTTGCCAAGGGAAAGCCCGATGGCACAGGTAAAATGACCTTTTCCGATGGCAGCACCTATGAGGGCGATTGGATCGCCGGGGCCATGACAGGCGAGGGTGAATCGACCTATGCCAACGGCGCATCCTACAAAGGCAGCTTTGTCGCCGGCAAACAGGATGGCCAAGGCGTGATGACCGACCCTGACGGCACCATCTACGACGGCGCGTGGGTCGGCGGGGTGAAAGAGGGGCAAGGCAAGATGACCTATGCCGATGGCACCCTGTACCAAGGCAGTTTCAAAGCGGGCATGCCCGAGGGGGCGGGCAAATTGGCCATGCCGGACGGCGTGGTCTATGACGGCAACTGGGTGGGCGGCCAGATCAACGGCCAAGGCACGCTGACCCAAGCCAATGGTGACACCTATGCGGGCGCCTTTGCCAATGGCCAAAGGGTCGGCAAGGGCAAATTGACCTATGCCAACGGCGATGTCTACGAGGGAGTCTTTGCGGCAGACGAACGCAACGGGCAGGGCATCTTCACCGCAACCGACGGCGCACGTTACAGTGGTCTATGGGTGGCGGGCCATATGCAAGGGGCCGGAGCGATGACCTATGCCGACGGTTCTGTCTTTGTCGGCACGTTTCAGGCGGATGAGCCGAATGGGCTTGGCAAGATCACCTATGCCGATGGATCGACCTATGAGGGCCATTGGGTTTCGGGGGAAATCTTGGGGCTTGGCAAGGCAGTTTATGCCAATGGCCAATCCTATCAGGGCCAGTTCGCCGCCGGAAAGCCGGACGGGATGGGCCGCATGACCCAAACAGACGGCTTTGTGTACGAAGGGCAATGGAAGGCAGGCTTGCGTCAGGGCGAAGGCCGCGCGACCTATGCGGACGGATCGGTCTATACCGGCCATTTCACCCAAGGTCTGCGCGACGGCGTTGGCCGTCTGAGCACGCAAACCGGCTTTAGCTATGTGCGCTACTGGAAAGCGCGCGCGATCGAAGGACATGACATCACCACGTTTACCGGCGGCGCGGTCCACCATGGACAGTTCGTGACTGGAGAGGGCGAAGGTCAGGGCAAACTGACCTACGCGCCCGACCAGATCAGCGAAGGCTTTTGGCACAAAGGTGTTTTGATCGCGCCCAAGTCGCTTAATCCGGGCAACGGGCGCTAAGCGGCACCCCTTACTTCAGACCAATCGCCACGATTTTTCTGCGAAAAATCACAGCGCTTGACCGAACCTTCAGATCTTCATGTCAAAGCCCAGATGCTTTGCAACTGTGAAGATGTCTTTGTCACCGCGCCCGCACATGTTCATCACAATGATGTGGTCGGCAGGCAGTGTCGGAGCGATCTTCATCACATGGGCCAAAGCGTGCGAGGGCTCCAAGGCGGGGATGATCCCTTCCAGCTGGCAGCACAGTTGGAAGGCCTCTAACGCTTCGGCATCGGTGATCGAGACATATTTGGCCCGTCCAATGTCGTGCAGCCACGAATGCTCTGGCCCGATGCCGGGGTAGTCCAGACCCGCGCTGATCGAGAAGCCCTCAAGGATCTGCCCATCAGGATCTTGCAGCAGATAGGTGCGGTTGCCATGCAAGACGCCAGGGCGACCGCCGGTCAGGCTGGCGCAGTGCTGCATACGGTCGTCAACGCCTTTGCCGCCCGCCTCGACCCCGATGATATTGACCGATGGGTCATCTAGGAAAGGATAAAACAGCCCCATCGCGTTGGACCCGCCACCGATCGCGGCCACCAGCGTGTCGGGCAGACGGCCTTCGCCCTCTTGCTCGGCCAATTGCCAGCGCACCTCCTTACCGATGATCGACTGGAAATCGCGCACCATCGCCGGATAGGGATGCGGGCCTGCGACGGTGCCGATGCAATAGAACGTGTCGCGCACATTGGTCACCCAATCGCGCAAAGCGTCGTTCATCGCATCTTTCAAGGTGCCACGGCCCGAGGTGACAGGGATGACCTCCGCCCCCAACAAACGCATCCGAAACACATTGGGCGCCTGACGCTCCACATCATGCGCGCCCATATAGACCACGCATTTCAGGCCAAACTTGGCGCAGACGGTGGCGGTTGCCACACCGTGCTGGCCTGCTCCCGTTTCGGCGATGATGCGGGTTTTGCCCATGCGCCGCGCCAGAATGATCTGACCCAGCACATTGTTGATCTTATGCGCGCCGGTGTGGTTCAACTCGTCGCGCTTCATATAAACCTTAGCCCCGCCCAGATGCGCCGTCAGGCGCGGGGCGAAATATAGGGGCGAGGGGCGGCCAACATAGTGCTTCCACAAATCCTCCATCTCGGCCCAAAAGCTTGGGTCGGTCTTGGCAAATTCGTAGCGCGCTTCCAGATCCAAGATCAGCGGCATCAGGGTTTCAGACACGAAACGCCCGCCAAACAGGCCAAAGCGGCCCTGTTCATCGGGGCCGGTCATGAAGCTGTTGGGTCCATCCTTGGCCATGGCGCATCTCCTGTCTTGTGCTGCACGTTACCTAGCGCCAAGCCTTGGCCAAGGAAAGGGGGGGCCCGCTTGAAACAGTGCGCGGCGGCTGGTCAAGTGCCGCGCCAAAGATGAGTATTTGAGCAAATCGCAAATAGGGCTTTGGCCGCTTTGATCTTGCTCTTTGCCCCAATACTCCCCGCGGCGCGCGTCTGAGCCGGTTGGCGGCACGCCAGAGGCGAGAAAAAGGAATGCGCTGCAAAGCGCTCTATTGGCTTAGCCGGCCGCGGCGATGAAGGCGGCTATTTTGGTGGCATCTTTGACGCCGGGGGCGGATTCGACGCCTGAAGCCACGTCGACTTGGCGCACATTGGTCAGGCGCACCGCCTCGGCCACGTTTTGCGCGGTCAAGCCACCGGCCAGCATCCAAGGCCGCAGCCAGCGGCGCTGGGCTACCAGCCGCCAGTCAAAGCTAAGACCGTTGCCACCGGGCAGGACGGCATCTTTGGGCGCTTTGGCGTCGATCAGCAACTGGTCGGCCACAAGGGAATAGTCCATCAACGCCGCCAGATCGCCCTCGCCTGCAACGCCCACCACTTTCATCACCGGCAAGCCGAAGCGTGCGCGCAGCTCGGCCACACGCTCGGGGCTTTCGTGGCCGTGCAGTTGCAACATATCCAGCGGCATCGCCTCCACGATCGCATCCAGCGTGGCATCTGCGGCATCGACCACCAGCGCCACTTTCGCCATGCCGCTGGGCGCTGCCAAGGCGAGGGTGCGGGCTTGCTCTAGCGTCAAAAAGCGTGGCGAGGGGGGGAAGAAGTTCAGCCCGATGTAAGCGGCCCCTGCCTGCGCACAGGCCGCCACATCCGCCGTGGTCCGCAGACCGCAAATTTTGACCCGAACCTGTCCCATCAGCGCGTTTTCGGCTTTTCCAGAAGTGCTAAGACCGGATCGTCGGGCAGCGAGGTTTGATCCTTCATCGCCGCCAATTCGCGTTCCAGTTTCGACACGGCGCGGGTTTGCACACGGGCAACCTTGCGGTGCTTGCGCGCGCGCAGCCATTCCCAG
This sequence comes from Pseudomonadota bacterium, assembly GCA_037134595.1. Lineage (GTDB taxonomy): Bacteria > Pseudomonadota > Alphaproteobacteria > Rhodobacterales > Rhodobacteraceae > Stagnihabitans. Next base: position 7,293 of record JBAXLX010000069.1, on the reverse strand, counting down.
ACAAAGCCAAGGGCAAGGCCCAGCACCACACCCGCCGCCAAAACCAAGAACACCGGAACCTCGGCGCGGGCTTGCCAATTCACCAGTGCGGCCAGATCATCGGGTAGCAGATTTAGCGTCACCATGGTGCGATTGGCCACGGCGATGGTCAAACAGGCCAAGGCCAGCGCAGTCAGCCAAACATATCGCAGATATCGGCGCATGATCGCCCTTCACCCCAGTGTTCGGCCCTATATCGGCACACCGGCCCGCAGATGCAAGCGGGGATGGCGTCAGGCTTTGCCGTTCAGACGGTCACGCAGCAGCTTGCCCGTCTTGAAAAACGGCACTTTCTTGTCTTCGACCTGCACGGCTTCGCCGGTGCGGGGGTTTCGGCCCAAGCGGGCATCGCGCGACTTTACCGAAAAGGCCCCGAACCCGCGCAGCTCCACCCGGTCGCCGTTGGCCAAAGCCTCGACAATCTCGTCGAACACGGTTTGCACAACCTTTTCGGCATGTTTCAACGACAAATCAGGATTTGCATCCGCAATCTTCTGGATCAATTCGGATCGGATCATCGATTACTCCCCGTGGTCGGCCCAACCCTGTACCGGATTGTTGTCACGACGCATTTGTTCACACCGGCGTGAGTGTAGCCGAAATTGCAGCCCATACAACGAAATTAAACGACGCGTTATGCCGCAAAAAAGGCCCCGTTGCCTGCAACGGGGCCTTTTTCATTGGTGATTTAGGGCAGCTTAGGTGCGGTCAGCCTTCAGGGCCGCGCCCAAGATGTCGCCCAAGGATGCACCCGAATCAGACGAGCCGTATTGTTCGACGGCTTCTTTTTCTTCGGCAATCTCGCGCGCTTTGATCGACAGACCCAAACGTCGGGTCTTGGGGTCGATGTTGGTGACGCGCACGTCGATCTTGTCGCCCAAAGAGAACCGCTCGGGGCGTTGATCGCCACGGTCGCGCGACAGGTCAGAGCGGCGGATGAACGATTTGGCACCGTTGTAATCCACTTCGATCCCGCCCTCTTCGATGGCCGAAACCACAACCGAGATGATCGAACCGCGCTTCACACCGTCCACCGCATCGGTGAAGGTGTCATCGCCCAAGGCTTTGACCGACAGGGAAATACGCTCTTTTTCCACATCCACTTCGGTGACAGCGGCCTTAACCGTGTCGCCCTTGCGGTAGTTGGCAATCGCGTCTTCGCCGCGCTGGTCCCACGACAGGTCGGACAGGTGAACCATGCCGTCGATGTCGCCGTCCAGCCCCACGAACAGACCGAATTCGGTGATGTTTTTGACTTCGCCTTCGATGACAGAGCCAACCGGATGGGTTTCGACAAAGACTTCCCACGGGTTGCGCTGGGTTTGCTTCAGGCCCAAAGACACGCGACGCTTGGCGCTGTCGATTTCCAGCACCATAACTTCGACTTCTTGGCTGGTGGAAACGATCTTGCCGGGGTGGACGTTCTTTTTGGTCCACGACATTTCCGAGACGTGCACCAAGCCTTCGACACCGGCTTCCAGCTCCACAAAGGCGCCGTAGTCGGTGATGTTGGTGACGCGACCCTTGTGGATCGATTCCAGCGGATAGGCCTTTTCAACGGCATCCCACGGATCGGATTGCAGTTGCTTCATGCCCAAGGAAATCCGGTGGGTTTCCTTGTTGATCTTGATGACCTGAACCTTGACGGTTTCACCGATCGCCAAGATTTCCGAAGGATGGTTCACACGGCGCCAGGCCATGTCGGTGACGTGCAGCAGGCCGTCAACGCCGCCCAGATCCACAAACGCACCGTATTCGGTGATGTTCTTGACCACGCCGTCAACGGTTTGGCCTTCGTGCAGGTTGCCGATGACTTCAGCGCGCTGTTCAGCGCGCGATTCTTCCAAGATCGCACGGCGCGAGACAACGATGTTGCCACGGCGACGGTCCATTTTCAAAATCTGGAAGGGCTGCTTCATGCCCATCAACGGGCCAGCATCGCGCACGGGGCGCACATCGACTTGCGAGCCGGGCAAGAAGGCCACAGCGCCGCCCAGATCGACCGTAAAGCCGCCCTTGACGCGCCCGAAGATCGCGCCGTCGACGCGGGTTTCGGTGGCATAGGCTTTTTCCAACCGGTCCCACGCTTCTTCGCGGCGGGCTTTTTCGCGCGAGATTTGCGCTTCGCCCCGGGCGTTTTCAACGCGGTCCAGATAAACCTCGACTTCGTCGCCCACTTTTATGGTCGGGGCTTCGCCGGGATTTGCGAATTCTTTCAGATCGATGCGGCCTTCCATCTTGTAGCCGACGTCGATGATGGCTTGGCCTGCTTCAATCGCAATGACCTTGCCTTTAACAACGGTGCCCTCTTCGGGCGTATCAATTTCAAAGCTTTCCTTCAAAAGGGCTTCGAAGTCTTCCATCGTGTTCTTAGCGCACATGCAGTCGTATCCTTTTCTCGTCTATGTCACGGGCCTGGCGGTTGGCTCCGCCGGTCTTGGAATGGTTTCACACGAAAAAGGGGCCGGGATTCGTCCCGGCCCTTTCGATGCGGGCTGGTTAGCCCGTTTAGGTCAATAAAGCAAGGGTCGCGCCCGCTCTTTAGGCAACGGTGGTGAACAACTGGTGGTGGGCGCGGCGCACTTTGGGCAGGTCTTTCAGCCAATCGCCTTCGGCAGCACGGTAGCCCAAGGGCATCAGCGTGACAGAGCGCAGGCCGCGGGCTGTCAGGCCCAAAATCTCGTCGACTTGGGCAGGGTTAAATCCCTCCATCGGCGTGGCATCCACCTCTTCAAAGGCGGCAGCGGTCAGGGCGAAGCCCAGCGCGATATAGGCTTGGCGGGCGGCGTGTTCAAAGTTCGCCTCGGGCGTGCGCGCCAGCATCATGGCTTTCATGCCGTCGTAGTAAGCTGAGACCGAGTCGTAACGGCCGCCGCGCACTTCGGCGATCCGGTCCACCACGGCGTCGATGCGCTCGGCAGTGTAATTGTCCCAAGCCGCGAAGACCAAAACGTGGCTGCCGTCGGTGATTTGCGCTTGATCGTAGCCTGCTGCGCGCAGTTGGGCTTTAACCTCGGGGTTGGTGACAACGATCACTTCAAAGGGCTGCACGCCGCTCGATGTCGGGGCCAAAGCGATGGCGTCCAAGATCGCGTCGACCTTGGCTTGCGGGACAGCGCGGGCCGCGTCCATTTTCTTGGTGGCGTAACGCCAGTTCAATTTCGATTTCAACATGATATGTTCTTTCAGCGGAAGGTCCAAGGTGCGCCAGCGCCCCTGTCTGGATTGAAGAACGGCTTAAGTATGATAAAGGCCAGCCGATGCAAGACTGTTTATCACCCCATCTGCAACGAAGGCGTGACTTGCGCGCTCTTTTTCGCCGAACCGGATAGGACCATCATGGACCCCTTGGTTGACTGTGTCCTCGAAGATGCCCGCTGGGCCGATCTGGGGCTAGAGGGTTTGGCCCTGCGGGCTGCGACCGCGACTCTGAGCGCGTTAGACCTTGCGCTGGACCAGTACACGCTCTGCGTGATGGGCTGCGACGATGCGCGCATTGCCACGCTGAACGCGCAGTTTCGCGGCAAGCCTACGCCGACCAATGTTTTAAGCTGGCCGGCTGAGGATCTGTCGCCCGATGCGCCGGGGCAAGAGCCCTATTTGCCCGGCGAGGGTGACCCGCAAGACCCCCTGACCTTGGGCGACATTGCCCTTGCCTATGACACCTGTGCGCGCGAGGCGGTTGAGGGGGAAAAGCCCTTGGCCGATCATGTCATCCATTTGATCGTGCACGGCCTGTTACATTGTCTCGGCTATGATCATATCCACGACGAAGATGCGGAACGGATGGAAGGGTTAGAGGTGCGCATACTTGCATCTTTGGGCCTTTCTGACCCATATTAGACGACAACCGACCCGCAGGCGCGGGCGGACACTCTGGACACAGGACCCATGGGCAGTAGCAGCGACGGACAGGCGGCCTTAACGCCCGCCAAGACCGGTAAGAAAAGCAAGACCGACACCGACCCCTCCGGGCAAAGGCGGATCTTTGGGCGGCTGTTCAAGCGCAAGGCACAAGCCGACACACCCCAGACGCCCCTGCCCGCCGTGCAACCCATCGCCACCCACGGCATCAGCAATTTGCGCCGGTTGCGGGTGGATGATGTGGCCATCCCCAAGGTTGACATCGTGGCCGTGCCCTTGGACATCGGCAAAGATGAATTGGTCGAGGTGTTTCGCGAACACGGTTTTTCGCGCCTGCCCGTGTTCAAAGGCACGCTCGACAGCCCGCAGGGGCTGATCTTGCTGAAAGACTTGGCGCTGCAACACGGCTTTGGCCCCGGCGGGCGCTATTCCTTGCGTAAGATGCTGCGGCCCGTCCTTTACGCGCCGCCGTCGATGCCCGTGGGCGTGCTGCTGCAAAAGATGCAGCGTGAGCGGGTGCATATGGCGCTGGTGATCGACGAATACGGCGGGGTTGACGGGTTGGTGACCATCGAAGACCTGATCGAAACCGTGATCGGCGAGATTGAAGACGAGCACGACGAAGAAGAAGACATCCTGTGGAAAGAGGAAAAGCCCGGCGCTTATCTGGCACAGGCCACCGCCCCCTTGGATGATTTCGAACCCGTTCTGGGCGTGGCCTTGCGCATGACCGAAGAGGATCAGGAAATCGACACTTTGGGTGGTCTGGTGATGATCCGCACGGGCCGTTTGCCTGCACGCGGCGAGATCGTGCCGCACGAAAGCGGGGTAGAGTTCGAGGTGGTCGATGCCGACGCCCGCCGCATCAAACGCATCCGCGTGCGCCTGCCGGGTGCCGTGGTTGCAGCCGCCGCCGAAGCTTTGGCCGATGCAGCCAAGGCCGCTGACGCGCCTAAACCTGCGGTGAAAGCGCCATGAAGCGCCCGCGCCGCCTAAGCTGGCTTGGGGCTGCGGCCGTGGTAGGCCTTGGGGCTGTTATGGCCTTGGGTCTGGAACCTTTTGGTCTTTGGCCGCTGACACTGGTGGCCTTGGCCGGGGTGATCGCCATTGCGGTGCGGGTGCAAGCGGGCTGGGTGGGCTGGTTGGCAGGTGCTGGCTATTTCGGCTTAGGGCTATGTTGGATTGTGGACCCCTTTTTGGTCGATGCCGCAGCCTATGGCTGGATGGCCCCCTTTGCGCTGGTCTTTATGGCCTGTGGTCTGGCGCTGTTTTGGGGGCTGGGGTTCTGGCTTGGGGCCAAACTGCCCAATCGCGCCATGGGGCTGGTGGCCGGCCTGAGTTTGGCTGAATTTGCGCGCGGCTATGTGCTGACCGGCTTTCCTTGGGCCTTGGTCAGCCACATTTGGGTTGAAACACCGCTGGCGCAGGTGGATGCGCTGGTCGGACCCTTCGGGCTGGCGCTGCTCACCACGCTGATTGCGGCGATGGCCTGTCGGTTCAAACTGCGGGGGCTTTTGGGCGGGGCGGTTCTGCTTGGGCTGGGGTGGGCCTATGGGCTTTACGCCCTGTCGCAGCCCGACCCCGTGGCCCCGGCCGTGACGCTGCGCTTGGTACAACCCAACGCCGCGCAACAGGCGAAATGGGATCCTGTGCAAGCGCAAGCCATTTTTGACCGGCTGATGGCCGCAACCTCCGCCCCGCCCGGCCCCTTGGGCAAGGTTGATCTGGTCGTCTGGCCGGAAACCGCCCTGCCTTATCTGGTCGAAGACCAACCCGACCTGCCCGCCCAAATCACCGCCGCCGCCCACGGGGCCGCGGTGGCCGTGGGCTTGCAGCGTATCGCCCCATCGGCTGAGGGGACGCGCGGCTGGAACAGTCTGAAAGTTTACGGCCCGGCAGGCCAAGAACTGGCGGCCTATGACAAGCACCATCTGGTGCCTTTTGGCGAATATATTCCGATGGGCGATCTGGCCTATGAATGGTTTGGCCTGCGCGCCTTTGCCGCCCAAACTGGCGCAGCCTATACGGCAGGGCCGGGCGCGCGGGTGCTTGACCTTGGGGGCAAGCTGGGCAAGGTCTTACCGCTGATCTGCTACGAGGCCGTCTTTGCGCAAGACCTGCGGGTGCCAGAACGCGCCGATTGGATTTTGCAGATCACCAACGATGCATGGTTTGGCACCGTGTCAGGCCCCTTCCAGCACGCCGCCCAAGCGCGGCTGCGGGCGATTGAACAGGGCCTGCCCTTGGTGCGCGTGGCCAACACCGGCCTGACCGAGGTGATCGATGCGCGTGGCCGCATCACCGCCAAACTGCCGTTTGGCACCAGCGGCTTTTTGGACGCCACCTTGCCCGCCGCCCTTTCCGCCCCCCCCTATGCGCGCTGGGGCGAAATCCCCGGCCTTCTTCTGCTGGTCGGGTGTTTCCTTTGGGCCCTGCGCAAACCGCGTACCGCTTGGGCTTGACGCCCCGCCGCATTGGGTCTAGCCCTGCACGACAAACTGCCACAACGGCTTCCTGGCGTGGCAGGTATACCCCAACCGGAGCACTTTCCCATGGCACGTAAATCTTACATCTTCACCTCTGAATCCGTTTCAGAGGGGCATCCTGACAAGTTATGTGACCGCGTCTCGGACGCGGTTCTGGATGCATTTTTGACAGCAGAACAACTGGCCCGCGTGGCCTGCGAAACCTTTGCCACCACGGGGCGGGTTGTGGTCGGCGGCGAAGTTGGCCTGTCCAACCCCGAAGCGACCGAGGCTATGATGGAGCGGATCGACGCCATTGTGCGCGATTGCGTCAAAGACATCGGCTACGAGCAAGACAAGTTCCATTGGAACACGCTGGAGGTGCAAAACTACCTGCACGGCCAATCCGCCCATATCGCCCAAGGGGTGAACCGCGACGGTGCAGGCGACCAAGGTATCATGTTCGGCTATGCCTGCCGCGAAACACCCGAATTGATGCCGGCCCCCATCCAATACGCCCACGCCATCCTGCGCCGTCTGGCCGAAGTGCGCAAATCCGGCGCAGAACCAACCCTTGGGCCGGATGCGAAAAGCCAGCTCAGCCTGCGCTATGAAGACGGGGTGCCGGTTGAAGTCACCTCGATCGTGCTATCGCACCAACACGCGCTGGAAAGCCAGACCTCGGCCGATATCCGCGCCATCGTCGAACCCTATATCCGCGAGGTTCTCCCCTCGGGCTGGATCACCGAAAAGACCGAATGGTGGGTGAACCCGACCGGCACCTTTGTGATCGGCGGACCGGACGGCGATGCGGGCCTGACAGGCCGCAAGATCATCGTTGACACGTACGGCGGCGCCGCCCCGCACGGTGGCGGTGCGTTTTCCGGCAAAGACCCGACCAAGGTCGACCGCTCTGCCGCCTATG
>JBAXLX010000068.1:0-12422 GCA_037134595.1 Pseudomonadota bacterium | reverse complement strand
CGACCAAGGCATGACCTTTTACTACCCCGACTACTCCACCCATCGCGACGAGGCTGGTGTTTATATCCAAGACCTCTATGTCACCCCCAAAGCCCGTGGCACCGGCCTTGCCCGCGCCTTGCTCGCCGCCGTGATGCGCCACCAAAGCTGGGGGGCGCAGTTTATGACCCTTGGCGTCAGCCCCGATAACCTTGCAGCCTTACGGTTTTACACCAAAACCGGCTTCACACTGCGCGGCTATCAGATGATGATCTTAGACGGTGCCCCCTTGAAAGCCCTTGCATGATCGCCCTGTACCACCCCGACCAACGCGCCCATGACCCGAAGTTCTTCCTGTCTTCCGGCGCGCCCAAACCTTGCCCCGAACAGCCAAGGCGGATCGACGCGCTGTTGAGCGGTGTGGCCGCACTTGGCCTGTCCGTGCAAACCCCAGACGACCACGGGCTAGACGCCATCGCCGCCATTCACCCCCACCGCTACCTAACCTTTCTGCAAACCATCCACCCCCGCTGGCAGCACATCCCCGGTGCCAGTGCCGAGGTGATCCCCAACATCCACCCCGCCAACCGCACCGACGGCTATCCGCTCTCTGCCGTGGGGCAGGCGGGGTTTCATATGACCGATACCTCTTGCCCGATCAGCGCGCAGACATGGGGGGCGGCCTATGCCTCGGCCCAAAGTGCTATTGCGGGCGCGGGCCTGATCTTGCAAGGCCAGCGCAGCGCCTATGCCCTGTGCCGCCCGCCCGGCCACCACGCCTTTGGCGAACTGGCGGGCGGGTTTTGCTATCTGAACAATACCGCCATCGCCGCCCAGCAACTGACGTTGGCAGGGCGCAAGGTGGCGATCTTGGATGTCGACCTGCACCATGGCAACGGCACCCAAGGCATTTTCTACGACCGCCCCGATGTGCTGACCGTCTCGATCCACGCCCATCCCGAACGCTACTACCCCTTCTTCTGGGGCTACCCCGACGAGCGCGGCGCGGGGGCGGGCGAGGGGGCCAACCTGAACCTCTGCCTGCCCCGATTCAGTGCCGATGCACCCTTCCTCGCCGAGCTTGACCGCGCCTTGCAGACCATCACCCTGTGGGGGGCCGATACGCTGGTTCTGGCCTTGGGCCTTGATGCCTTTGTAGGCGACCCTTTCGCAGGCCTTGCCGTCACCACGCAAGGCTTCGCCCAAATAGGCCGCGACATTGCCGCCCTTGGCCTGCCCACCCTGATCGTGCAAGAAGGCGGCTATCTGTGCCCCGAACTGGGCCAAAACCTTGCCGCCGTTCTTAAAGCCTTCCTCTAACCCCTTTCAGACTTGCCCAAATATCCCGGGGTCCGGGGCAGCGCCCCGGCCTTGCCCGCCCCAAATCCCGAAAGGTCGCCCTTGCGCATCTCCTCCCCCCTAAAGGGCATCGCTTTAATGCTGGCCGCCATGGCGATTTTGCCGGGCATTGATGTTTTGGCCAAATTCTTGGGCCAAGAGGGCGTGCCCGTGCTGCAGATCGTCTGGGCGCGGTTGACCTTTGGCGCCCTGTTGACCTTGCCCTTCGCCGCCCGCCACACTGGGCTGCGCGGGCTGATCCCCGACAACCCCGCCGTCCACACCCTGCGCGCCAGCCTGCTCATGGCCGCCACGTTCTTTTTCTTCTGCGCGCTCAAATACCTGCCCATCGCCGATGCGCTGGCGATCTTTTTTGTACAGCCCTTGGTGCTCACCGCCCTGTCGCCGCTGATCTTGAAGGAAACCGTCGGGCCCCGCCGCTGGGCCGCTGTCTGTGTGGGCTTTGTGGGCACGCTGATCATCATCCGCCCCGGCCTGACAGCTGTGAACCCCGGCAGTCTGTTTGCCTTGGCCTCGGGCACCAGCCTTGCGTTGTATTTCTTGCTGACGCGCCGGATATCGGGGCGCACCAAGGCGATTGTGACCACCTTTCACACCAATGCCTTGGGGTGTCTTTTGGCCTCGGTTCTGGTGGGTTTTGTCTGGCAGACCCCCACGCTGGCGCAATGGGGGCAGTTTGTCGCCCTCGCGGCCATCGCCAACATCGGGCATTATTGCATCGTGCGCGCTTACGACAACGCCGAGGCGTCCTTGCTTGCGCCGCTTGCCTATACCGAAATGGTCACCTCAACCCTGATGGGCCTGATCTTCTTTGGTGATTTTCCCGACAGATGGACCTTTGTCGGCGTGGCCATCCTGATTGCCTGCGCCATCTATATCTCAACACGGGGTCAAAAGACCCCCGCCTAACCCCCCGCACCCCCCCTTCATCTTGGTCCAAATACTCCCAAGGGGTGCGGGGAGGCGGGCCTCCCCGCTGGTCACAGGGCACTCAGCCGGTCGATCAATCGTATCTCTGGCACCCCGTCCATCACCCGCCCAATCACCGCCGCCTGCGCATCGCCCGCCGCCTGCAAGGCCGCAAGCACGCCGTCCGCCTGGTCCCAAGGAACTGCGGCCAGCAATCCGCCGCAGGTTTGCGGATCAAACAGAAGCGCCCCGCGCGGGCTTGCCAGACCCTCGCCACGGATACGCCCCAATAGGGCCGCACGGTTGGCAGGTGCCAGTGAGGAGTGCTCGCCCCGTTCCGCCAAAGCCTCGGCCCCTGTCATCAGCGGCACATGCCCAAGCCAAAGCTGCGCAGATGTGCCCGAGGCCTCCATCATCTCGATCAAATGCCCCGCCAGACCAAAGCCTGTCACGTCGGTCATCGCATGGGCGATCGGGGCCAAAAGGGCGGAGGCTTGGCCCAAGGGGCGGCGCATCTGGGCAAAACACGCCGCCACCACCTCGCCCAGCATCAAGGGCGGCACCTGCGCCATGGCCATCTCGGCCGCAAGGATCGTACCTGACCCCAGCGGCTTGGTCAGGATCAAAGCATCCCCCGCCTTGGCCCCGCCTTTGGTCAAAGCGCGGGTGGCAAGGCCTGTCACGGTAAAGCCAAGGGTCAGCTCTGCCCCTTGGCTGGTATGCCCGCCGACCACATCGGCCCCCGCCTTGGCAAAGACACCCGCAGCCCCGCCCATCACCTCGGCCAAGGTGCGCGCTTGCAGGGTCGCTGACAGGCGCGGCAGGATCACTTGCGCCAAGGCGACCTGCGGGGTCGCCCCCATCGCCCAGATATCGCCCAAGGCATGAACAGCCGCAATCTCCCCCATCAGGCGCGGGTCGCAAGTCACCGTGCGCAGATGGTCGGTGGTCATGACCTGCACGCCGTGATCGGTGCGCAAGATCGCGGCATCGTCGCCTGCGCCGGTGATCACCTCGGCCCGCTGCAGCGGGGGCAGGGCCTGCATCATGGCCCTGAGCCCCTCTGACCCGACCTTGGCCCCACATCCACCGCACAGGGGCTTGTCGCCTATAGCCTCTGCCAAGCCCAGAACGGCAGGGTCGGGCAGTTTGGGTGGGCTCATCGCGGGATAATCGCCGAATTTGGCCATAAAGCGGCGGTCGATCCGGTCTTTCATCCGCCAAAGCCAAGCGCCGCCGCTGCGCAGGCCCCATTTGTCGGCCAAAGCCGTCTGCCCGCCCAAAGAAATCAGCTTGAGGTAATCGCGCTGCGGGTGGAACGGCTGCAGGGCTTGCCCCGTCAGACTGGCGCGCAGATTGGCCAGAAGAATTGGCGCGGCGCGCACGGCATAGACACCGGCCTTGGGGCGCGGCGCGTGGGTCAGGTGGGCGCAGTCGCCTGCGGCAAAGATCAGCGGGTCAGATGTGCGCAACTGCGCATCGACGGCCACAAAGCCATCCGTCAGCGTCAAGCCCGTGTCTTGCAGCCAAGGCTGCGGGCGCGCGCCTGCCACGGTCAGGGTGAAATCCGATGCCAGCCTGCGGCCATCTGCCAGCACCACGGCCTCCGCCTCTGCCCGTAGGGGGCTGGCGTTCGAGACTACCTGCACCTGATACTCCTGCAAAGCCCGCATGAGCCCCGCGCGACTGGCGGCGGGCATCTGCGCCAAAAGCTTTGGGCCACGGTCCACCAAGGTGATCTGTGCCACAGCCCCCGCCGCGCGCAGCCTATGGGCCGATGCCAGCGCAAGCTCTACCCCGCCAATCCCGCCGCCAATCACCACCACACGCGGATGGGGCAGGGCGCGGGCCACAAAGCTCTCCCATGCGCGGGAATAGCTGCCCAAGGGCTTGGCCGAGCAGGTGTGCTCGCCAAAGCCTGCCAGATCGGGCAGGTCAGAGGTGATGCCGATGTCAAGGCTGGCCAGATCATAGGGCAGGGGCGGGCGGCCTTGCAGGATCACACTTTGGGCGGATCGGTCGATGCCTATTGCACGGTCCAAGATCAGCCGAGCCCCCGCAAAGCGCGCCAAGCGCACAAGGTCGATCATAAGGTCGGCGCGCTGGTAATGGCCCGCAATCAAGCCGGGTAGCATGCCGGTATAGGGGGCGACCGGATCGGGGTTGATCAGCGTCAGCCGCACGCCGGGCAGGGGCTTCATTGCCCACATCCGCGCCACCAGCGCATGGGTATGCCCGCCGCCAATCAGCACAAGGTCGCGTATCAGGGGCAGGGTTTGGTCTTGCATCAGGGTCAATCCTTGGGATGGGGTATCCCTATCCCGGTGCGGGCGAACTTGAAAGCACGGTTGGAGCCAAGCGCTTGCTTGACAGGCCAAGGCTTTTGCTGAACCTTTGTATAGCAGGCACCAAGCCCGCCACAGGAGGCCCGATGGATCCCGCCCACGCCATATTGTTTGAACCCGTCAAGATCGGCCCTGTCACAGCCCCCAACCGCTTTTACCAAACCCCCCATGCCACCGGGTTCGGCTGGCAAAGGCCCCAAGCCTCGGCGGCGTTGCGGGGGGTTAAGGCCGAAGGTGGGTGGGGCGTGGTGTGCACCGAGTATTGCTCGATCCACCCGTCGTCGGATGACAGCCCTTCGGCTTATCTCACGCTTTGGGGCGAGGAAGATGTGGCGCCCTTGGCCGCCACCGCAGAGGCCATCCACGCCCACGGCGCACTTGCGGGGGTAGAGTTGTGGCACGGCGGGGCCCATGCCTCGAACCGATTGACGCGCCTGCCCGCGCTGGCCCCGCAAACCCAACCCGCCCTATACCATCTGCCCACGGCGGCGCGGGCGATGGACCTGTCCGACATCCGCGCCTTTCGCGGCTGGCAGCGTGATGCGGCGCTGCGGGCCAAGCGGGCGGGGTTTGACATTGTCTATGTCTATGCCGGCCACGATTACCTGCCCTTCCAATTCCTGTCGCGCCGCACCAACCAGCGCAGCGATGCTTACGGCGGGTCTTTGGAAAACCGCGTGCGGTTGCTGCGCGAGATGATCGAGGAGACCAAAGACGCCGTGGGCGACACCTGCGCGGTCGCCCTGCGCATGGCGGTGGACGAATTGCACGGCCCTGACGGCATCACAGCCGAAGGCGAGGGCCGCGATATCGTTGCCATGCTGGCCGATCTGCCCGACCTGTGGGATGTGAATCTGGCAGGGGCCTTGGGCAATGACAGCAAATCGGCCCGCTTTTCCGGCGAAGGCTATCAGGAAGACTATATCCGCTTTGTCAAAGGCGTGACGGGCAAGCCCGTGGTGTCGGTGGGGCGCTTTACCTCGCCCGAGCGGATGGTGTCGCAGATCAAGCGCGGGGTGCAAGATTTCATCGGCGCGGCGCGTCCGTCGATTGCCGACCCTTTCCTGCCTGCTAAAATCCGCGAAGGCCGCGCCGACGAGATCCGCGAGTGTATCGGCTGCAACATCTGCCGTGCCGCCAATAACGAAGGCGTCAGCCTGCGCTGCACGCAAAACCCCACGATGGGGGAGGAATGGCGCAAAGGATGGCACCCCGAACGCATAGCGCCCCATGCGCGCGATAAGGTGCTGGTCGTGGGTGCAGGCCCTGCGGGGCTGGAAGCAGCCCTCAGCTTGGGGCGGCGCGGGTTAGAGGTGTCGGTGGCCTTTGCCGAGCGGCAGGCGGGTGGGCGGATCAACCGCGAAAGCACCTTGCCCGGGCTGGCCACTTGGGGCCGCGTGCGCGATTGGCGGCTGACGATGCTGGCCAAGCTGCCCAATGTGACGCTGTATCCCGAAAGCGTGATGACGGCTGACGATGTGGCGGGCTTTGGGGCCGACCATGTGGTGCTGGCCACAGGATCGGTCTGGCGGCGGGATGGTGTGGGGGTGCTGGGCATGACCCCGCGCGATTTTGCAGGCGCCCTGACGCCGGATGACATCTTTGCGGGGGCCAAGGTCAGTGGCCCCGTGGTGATCTATGACGACGAGCATTATTTCATGGCCGGTGCCTTGGCCGAACGGCTGGCAGGGCAGGGGCATGCGGTGACCTATGTGACACCGCAAAACATGGCCTCGGCTTGGACGGTCTACACCGACGAGCAAGACTTTGTGCAGGCAAGGCTGATCCAGGCGGGGGTGAAGCTGGCCTTTGCCCGCTATGTCACCGCTTGGGCCGACGGCGAAGCGCAGGCCGAGTGCGCCTATACCGGTCGGGCTTTGCCTGCCATTGCGTGCTGCACGCTGATCTTGGCAACCGGGCGCGTGCCGGTCGATGGGCTTTATCAGGCGCTGGAGGGGCGCGTTGCCTCTTTGGCGCGGGTGGGCGATTGTTTGATGCCCTCGTCCATGGCCGATGCCATCTATTCCGCCCATTCCTATGCCCGCGAACTGGGCGAAGCGCCCAAACCCCTGCGCCGCGAACTGCCGCCACATCGCGGTGCTTTATGAGACGCCCGCGCTTGACCGCTGTGCCGCAGCGGCCCTTTGGCCAAGTGCCACTGGGCATAGCGCCGGTCGAGGTGATCTCGGCCGATCAGGTCGAAGCCATTCACACGGCGGCGCTTAAGCTGCTGGCAAATACTGGCCTGAAGGTGCTGCACCCGCCCGCCTGTTCGTTCTATGCGGCGGCGGGGGCGCAGGTGGTGGGCGATATGGTGCGGCTGGACCCCGATCTGGTGATGGAGTTGATGTCTTCCGTGCCCGCAACCTTCACTTTGGCCGCGCGCAATCCGGCCAAATCGCTGCGCTTTGGCGGGCGGGATATGGTCTTCAGCTCGGTCGGCGGGCCTGCCTATGTGATGGACCTTGACGGCGGGCGGCGCGATGGCACCATGGCTGAAGTCTGCGAATTTCTGAAGCTGATCCAAGGCATTAACGTGATCCACCAAGAAGGCGGTGGTCCCTTTGAACCGATGGACCTGCCGGCTGCCACCCGCCATCTTGACCTGTATCTGGCGCAGATCACCTATCTGGACAAAAGCTGGCAAACCCAGACGCTGGGCCATGCCCGCACGATGGATGGGATCGAGATGGCCGCGATCATGTTCGGCTGCGCGCCCGAAGCCTTGCCTGTCAGCCTGCTGGGCATCATCAACACCAACTCGCCCTTGCAACTGGATGTGCCCATGGCCGAAGGCTTGATTGCCATGGCGGCCCATGGGCAGGTCAATGTCATCACCCCCTTCACACTGGCAGGCGCTATGGCCCCCGTCAGCATCGCAGGCGCGCTGGTGCTGCAACATGCCGAGGCGATGGCGGGGATTTGCTTAACGCAGATCGTCAAAAAGGGGGTGCCGGTGATGTATGGCGGCTTCACCTCGAATGTCGATATGCGCTCGGGCGCGCCTGCGTTCGGCACGCCGGAATATGCCAAGGCGGCGCAAGCCTCGGGCCAGTTGGCGCGCAGAATCGGTGTGCCGTTTCGGTCTTCCAATGTCACCTCGGCCAATGCGGTCGACGCGCAGGCGACTTACGAAAGCCAGATGGCGCTGTGGGGGGCGATCACGGGCGGGGCGCATCTGATCGAACACGCGGCGGGATGGATGCACGGCGGGCTGACGGCCAGTTATGAAAAGCTGATCTTGGATGCCGAGATGCTGCAAATGATGCAGGCGTGGATGGAGCCTTTGCCGACCGACGATGCCGCCCTTGGCTTGGATGCCATCGCCGAAGCTGGCCCCGGTGGCCATTTCTTTGGCACAGCACAAACCATGGCCAGCTATCAGACCGCCTTTTACCAACCCATGCTGTCCAATTGGGACAATTACCCCAATTGGCTGGAAAAAGGGTCCCAAGAAGCCCCCCGCCGCGCCAATCGCATCTGGAAAGAGGTGATCGCGGGTTATGAGGAACCCAAACTCGACGAAGGCAAAGCCGAAGCTCTGGCCGAGTATGTCTCGCGGCGCAAAGCCGAAGGTGGGGCGCCCATGAACTAAACTGCGGTCCCCCCGCACCCCCCTTCACCGAGGCGCAAATACTCCACGGGAGGTCTGGAGGGTGTGAAACCCTCCAGCTTGCAACGCGGGGTTCATGCAGGGCCAGAGCGGACCGACACCCCGCCCCTTACCCGCCCCACGTGCGGCCCAAAAGGGCCAGCCAATTGTCGCAGCACAGTTTGCGCACCAAAGCCTCGCCATATTGATGGTCCAGCATGGCTTGCTGCAAGGCGGGCAGGCCTGCGACATCGCCGATGCCGTCAGGGATCGTGGCCCCGTCAAAGTCAGACCCTAGCCCCACATTGTCTTCGCCCAGATGGGTGATGAGGTGGTCAAGATGCGACAGAACATCCTCCCATCCCATATCCGCCGATTGCTTGCCATCGCGGCGCAGGAAGGAGGTGGCGAAGTTCAGGCCGACCATGCCGTTTGACGCCTTAACGACCGCCAGTTGCCGGTCGGTGAGGTTGCGGCTGGATTGGGTGATAGCATGGGCGTTGGAATGGGTGGCGACCAGCGGGGCGGTGGACAGGGCCGCCACATCATCAAAGCCCTTTTCGGTCATATGGCTCAGATCAAGCATGATCTTCAGCTCGTTACAGGCCACGACCAGCCGCTTGCCTGCCTCGGTCAAGCCGCCACCTGTGTCTGGAGAACTGGGATAGGCAAAGGGCACGCCGTGGCCAAAGATCGTGGGCCGCGACCAGACCGGGCCAAGCGAGCGCAATCCCATGGCATGAAAACCGTACAGCGCATCCAGATCGGGGCCGATCGCCTCGGCCCCTTCCATATGCAAGATGCCCGAAATCACGCCCGCCGCCATATTGGCGCGGATATCGGCCACGGAGCGGACGATCTTGAAGCGCCCCAGCGAGGCGCGTTCCATCCACAGCAGGTGGTTGGCCATGGCCCAAGCCGTGGGCAAGGCCCCCTCGGCCGAGATCAGCGCGGGCAGGGGCAGCCGGTAAGGCGGGTTTTCCATCAACAGGTGATAATCGATCCCGTCGTCGTCTTCTTGCGGCGGCGAGGGGATGTAGATGGCAAAAAAGCCGCCGACAAAGCCGCCTTGCACCATGCGGGGCAGGTCAAGGTGGCCTTTGCCCTCGCCCGTCAGCCAGATGGCGTCGCGGTTTTGCGGGGCGTTGAAAAGGCGCAACAGGATGTCGTTGTGGCCGTCGAAGGTGGGGAACATGGCGAGCCTTTGGCTGGCGGCAGGACCGGGGGTTTCACACCCCCGGACCCCCGTGGGATATTTGGGCAAGTATGAAAGGAGACAGGATCATGGGTCAACCTTCCAGCATGCGGTCGGCTGAGGCGTCAAAGAGCGCGCGGGCATAGGGCGTGGTCATGGCGGCAGAGGCGAGGGCCTCGCGCGACAGTTCCTCGACCGCTTGGCCGTTTTGCATCACCAGCACGCGGTCGCACATATGGTCGATCACGGCCAGATCGTGCGACACCATCACAAAGGTCAGCCCGCGCTCGGCGCGCAGGCGCGATAGCAGGTTGAGCGTTTCGGCCTGAACCGAGGCGTCGAGGGCCGAGGTGGGTTCATCGAGCAGCAGGATTTGCGGTTGCAGCATCAAGGCGCGCGCTATGGCCACCCTTTGGCGTTGGCCGCCGGACAATTGGTGGGGGTAGCGAAAGCGAAAGGCAGGGGGTAAGCCGACATCGACCAGCGCCTGTTCGATCTTGGCATCAGAGCCGCGCCCTTGGCCGTGGATCGCCAGCGGTTCTGACAGAACCCTGTCCACCGTATGGCGCGGGTGCAGCGAGGCATAGGGGTCTTGGAACACCATTTGCACTTGCGCCGCAAAGGCCCGCCCGC
Organism: Pseudomonadota bacterium; assembly: GCA_037134595.1. Lineage (GTDB taxonomy): Bacteria > Pseudomonadota > Alphaproteobacteria > Rhodobacterales > Rhodobacteraceae > Stagnihabitans. The sequence goes on along the minus strand of JBAXLX010000068.1, from coordinate 2,410 downwards.
GCGGGGTGGGCAGGGGTTTGCCGTTGATGCGGATTTGCCCGCCCGTGATGGGCGCCATGCCGCAGATGGCGCGCAGGATGGTGGATTTTCCCGACCCGCTTTCGCCCACCAGCCCGAAGCTTTGCTTGGCCTCGACCTTGAAGGACACGTTTTGCACGGCACGCACTTTGCGGCCAGCGGCGGGGAAGGTGACAGAGAGGTCTTCGATCTCGATCAAGGCCATGTCAGCGCGCCCAATCGGCGTTGCGGTCAAGTGCCGGAAGCGGGCCGCGCGAACCGCCGATGCGCGGCAGGCAGTTGAGCAGCCCTTGGGTATAGGGATGCTTGGCCTGCAACAGGTCTTTGGCCGCCAGTTCTTCCACAATCTTGCCCTTGTACATCACCAAAACCCGATCACAAAACCGCGCCACCAGCCGCAGATCGTGCGAGATAAAGATCAGCCCCATGCCGCGGGTTGTCACCAGATTATCAAGGATATTGAGCACCTCGGCCTGAACCGTCACATCAAGGGCCGAGGTGGGTTCGTCGGCAATCAACAGGTCGGGGTCGGGGATCAGCATCATGGCGATCATCACCCTTTGGCCCATCCCGCCGGATAGCTCGTGGGGGTAAGCCTCCATCACGCGGTCGGGGTCGCGGATTTGCACGGCCTCCAAGGCGGCTATCGCCTTGGCCCGCGCCTCGGCACGCGGCGCGTGGTCGCGTTGGCGCAGCCCCTCCATCAGTTGTGCGCCGACCTTCATCACGGGGTTGAGCGAGAATTTCGGATCTTGCATCACCATGGCAATCCGCCGCCCGCGCAGGGCGCGCAGGTCGGTTTCGGTGGCCGCCATCAGGTCTTGGCCGGCAAAGGTCATGGCATCCGCTTCAATCCGCCCGGGCTTGCGGATCAGGCGCAAGACGGCGCGGCCGGTCATGGTTTTGCCCGATCCGGATTCGCCCACGATTCCCAGCCTTTCGCGGCCAAGGTCAAAGGACACGCCGCGCACGGCCTGCACGGGGCCGGTTTCGGTATCAAATGTCACCCGCAGGTTCTTGACGGAGAGAAGGGTCATTTGCCAGAACTCCGCGGGTCAAGCACATCGCGCAGGCCGTCGCCGAGCAGGTTGAACCCCAGCGAGACGATGAAAATCGCAAGGCCCGGCATGGTGGCGACCCACCATTGTTCAAACAGAAACTTGCGCCCTGCCGAGATCATCAGGCCCCATTCCGGCAGCGGCGGTTGCACGCCCAAGCCCAAAAAGCCCAAACCGGCGGCTGTCAGGATCACGCCTGCCATATCCAGCGTGACGCGGATGATGACCGAGGGCAGGCACATCGGCATCACATGGCCCCAGATCAGCCGCAGGGCGGACGCGCCTTGCAACCGCGTGGCCGCGATGTAGTCGGAATTGCGCACCGTTAGCGTTTCGGCCCGCGCCACGCGCGCATAGGGCGGCCAACTTGTGACGGCGATGGCCAGCACGGCATTCACCATCCCCGGCCCCAAAACGGCCACAAGGGCCAGTGCCAAGATCAGCTTGGGGAAGGCCAGAAAGATATCGGTGATGCGCATCAAGATCGCATCGACCCAACCGCCGAAATAGCCCGCGACCGTGCCGATGATCAGCCCCACCACGGGGGCCGTCAGGATCACCAGCAAAACAATGTATAGCGTGATGCGCGAGCCATACAGGATGCGGCTGTAGATATCGCGGCCGAAATCGTCCGTCCCCATCCAGTGGCCCGGGGTCAGGGGCGGCAGCAGGCGGTCGGGCAGGGATTGCACGATCGGGTCATAGGGGGCAAGCAACGGCGCAAAGATCGACATCAAGATCAGCGCCAGCGATATGCCAAGGCCGATCATCGCCAAAGGGTTGCGCCGAAAGCGCAGCCACGACAAAAACGTCTGCCCCGCGCGCGATTGCAGGCGCGATTTGGGGTTCGGGTCTAACAGCCAAGGGGTCAAAGCGGTCATCTGGCCCTCGGGTCTGCGAGACGGTAAAGGAAATCGGACAGCATATTGATGCCGATATACACAGCCCCCACCACAATCGTGCCGCCCAGAACGGCGGGCATATCGGCGACCAGCAGGGCGTCGGTGATGTAGCGCCCAAGGCCGGGCCAAGCGAAAATCGTCTCGGTCAAGACAGCGCCTTCCAGCAAATAGGCGTAAGACAGGGCCACGACCGTGATCAGCGGCACGGCCACGTTGCGCATGGCATGCACCCAGACCACGCGGCGCTCGGGCATGCCCTTTACGCGGGCGGTGGTGATATATTCTTGCCCCAACTCGTTCATCATGAACGACCGCGTCATTCGGCTGATATAGGCCATCGAGAGATACCCAAGCAGCGAGGCTGGCAGGATGATATGGGACAGCGCGTTCCAGAACATATCCCATTCGCCAGCAAGGGCTGTGTCGATCAAG
>JBAXLX010000067.1:0-12538 GCA_037134595.1 Pseudomonadota bacterium | reverse complement strand
CTGCCAGCGGCTTACGTCGCGCGATACGGGAGCGGGGTGAAGCGATACCTTTTGCGCAAAAAGCCGCGGTGGCAGGGCTGCGATGACGTGCCGTGCGGTGATGGTACGATCTGATGCGACGATCTCGACACTTGCGCCCGTCAGGCGCAGGGCAGTGACCGGGGTGCTAAAATGCAAACGGTCCAAGGGCAAATCACGCATCAGCGCCCGTACCAAGGCAGCCGTCCCGCCCGCAAGACGCATCGAACGTGGCTCTTGCGCAAACCCCAGCACCCGTTGCGGGCTTTCGCGCGAGGTTCTCTCAAAAACCATATCCCCCGTACTGCGCTGCTGGAAAAAAGGCAGACCCAGTTCCTCGACCAGTTCACCCATCACAGGATGCATCTGTGGCCAGAACCACGACGGACCAAGGTCAAAGCCGTCCTCAGCCAGCACCCCCAATTCATCTAACGTCAGAATGCGCCCACCCACTCGGTCGCGTGCCTCGAACAGGTGAAAATCCACCCCCGCCCTGTGCAGCAGGCGGGCCGCGTTCAAACCGGCAAGGCCCGCTCCAATGATGGCAACAGTCGTGTCGGTCATATCTTGGCCCCTTGCCTCAGGCAGGCATCTTACGGAAATCGGTGTAGTGCAAGGCGACTTAATTGTTCCAGTTTGAACACGCTTTGTCGTGTCGACACGACAATACATGAATGGGTGGCAGTTTATCGACGGGCGGATTGGTCCACGTCGTTGCATAAGAACATGGCCTTTGCGCGGGAAGGCAAAAGCTGCAGCATTTTTTGATGCCCTTATCCGGGGGGCCCATAAGACCCGGAAGAGAGGGAAGAGAGGCTGCGTTGCCGGCAAACCGGTGTCAGGGCCGGCGGTGGATGCTGCCAGCAACGCGTGCCACCCGAAGTGTCGGTCTGGACGCCTGGCTTTTGTGAATTCCCTCTTGACCGAGCGGCACTTTGCATCGTCTTGATCAGGCAAGTTCGGTTTTTTGGTAGGGCAGTCTCAAAATGAGGCGGCCGTCCTGCGTTCTAAAGGGTGACATGTGGCTGACACTGCCTTCGTTGCACGTCCCTATCACCGGCTCTGGCTTTTGGGTCAGGCCCGCGATCTGCTGACATTTTTCGGGCGGCACTCGCTGAACCCGAAGGGTGGGTTTAACACGCTTGACGATGCAGGGCAGCCCTTACTAAGCGCACCGCGCGGCACAGGGCCGATGCAAGAACTTTTTTACACCTGTCGCATGGTGCATTGTTATGCCGCAGGTCATCTGCTGGGCCATCCCGGTGCGAAGCGGATGGTGGATCAGGGCATGGCCTATCTGCTAGACCACCACCACGACCGGACGTATGGCGGGTTTTTCTGGGGTGTGGATGAGACGGGTGCCGTGCGGCCGGAAAAGCTGGCCTATGGCCATGCCTTTGTCTTGCTGGCTGCGGCCTCGGCGCAAGAGATCGGGCACCCCGATGCGCCCCGTCTGCGCGATCTTGCCACGCAAACGCTGCTGACACAGTTCTGGGACGAGGCTGCAGGTGCTCTGCGCGAAGAGTTTACCCAGGACTGGACGCCGCTGTCGGAGTATCGCGGCCAAAATGCCAATATGCACGCGGTCGAGGCGCTGATGGCGGCGTTTGAGGCCTTTGGAGATCAGCAGTATCTGGCCATGGCCGAACGCATCGCTGACCTGATCATCCATCGGCACGCCCGCGCCGCTGGTTGGGAAGTAATCGAACATTTCCACGCCGACTGGACGCCCGACACCGCCTATATCGGCGACCCGATCTTTCGCCCCTCTGGCACCACGCCGGGGCATTCGCTGGAATGGGCGCGGTTGTTGATCCAGTTGTGGCACCTTGGACGCAAAGCGCGGAGCTGGATGCCCGAGGCCGCGGCGGCGTTGTTTCGCACCGCCTGCCGCACGGGATGGGATAACACCCATGGCGGCTTTGTTTACACGCTTGATGACACCAGTCGGCCAGATCAAAAACAGCGGCTTTGGTGGCCATCGTGCGAAGGAGCTGCTGCCGCCGCCAGCCTCTATGCCACAACCGAAGAGAAAGAGTTCGAACTGTGGTACCGCGACATCTGGTCCGTGCTTGACCGCGAATTCATCGACCCGCAGGGTGGATGGTGGCCCCAGGCACGTTCAGGTCAAGGCGCGGGTATAAATCCCTTTGCCGGCAAGCCCGATATCTACCACGCGTTGCAGGCTTGCCTGATCCCGCTGGTGCCGCCAAGCCAAGGATTGAACCATGCCCTGTCTGATGCGTCTGTTATCGCCAAATTGATTGGCTAACCCGCCTTTGCCTTAGATGTTTTCGCTGGTGAATAGATCGAAGGGAATTCGCTCTGAAAAACTCTGGCGAAAAAAGGCGCCTTCAGGGGCGTCTGCGACGGGCATTTTTGTCGCGACATAAAGGGCTGCGGCGATCAGACGTTCGGCCATAAGTCGCAGCGGCGTGGCAAAGACCAGTGTCAGATAGCCGTCCGAAAGACCATGGCGGCGGTCGTCGGACATCTCGTTCGCCACAACCGGCAAGCTAAAGGGTGGCCGCACCTGACGCAAGGCCGCGACCACACCGCTGACGGCCCCACCGCACATCAAGATGGCTGACAGGTCGGGTTCGCGTTCCAACAAGGCCAGCGTGGTGCGCTCAGCAATCTCGCGGTCTTCAAAATTGGTGACAGGCTCGGCCAGCACCAGATCGGGTCGGTGCTCGCGCAGATAAGAGCGAAAGCCGATCTCGTTCTGCTCATGGCATCTGTAGCGGTGCGAGCCCAGGATGATTCCAATCTTGCCCGGTTTCTGGCAGATCCGATCCAGCGCCCAAGCGGCAGTGCGCCCCAGCATGACGCTGTCGGTCCCGACAAAACCAGCGACCCCCTTGTCGGCGTGCTCGGAAATCAGTGCAATGGTGGGTACGCCATTGGCCGATAGCGTTTCGATGGCGCGGGGAATCTGGGGATGTTGGGCCGCCACGACGCTGATCACATCTGCCTTCTGCCCCAGTTTCAGCATGTTGGCGGCAATCGCCTCGGGAGACAAATCCTCGGCATAGGTCACGCGGGCGCGGACGGTACTGTGGGGGTGGTTGGCCGCCGCCTCTTCAATGGCGCGGCCAAGATTGGCGTAGAAGGGGCGATAGCTTTGATGCAGCACGACGCCCAGCGTTAGATCGGTGCTGCGGGTGCGCAAGCGGCTGCGGATCGTGGCTGCTCCGTAAAAGCCGATCCGTTCGGCGGTGGCCAAGATCATCTCGGCTGTATCGCCGCGCACAGGAAACCTGCCGTTCATCAACCGGTCCACGGTTGACATGCTGACACCCGCTGCCGCTGCCAGGTCTGCAAGGGTGATGCGCGGCATGACGGCTCTCCAAACGGGGCTGCCCAAACGGGAATGCACGATTAATGACGGCAAATGACATGAAATGAAAGGGGGCAGGCCAATCTTGGTGACAAGCCGTCTTTGCCCTGTTTGGGTGCCATCAAGAAGCAGGGAGAACCTCGTTGGCTAAGAGTCGAACCCATGAAATGCCGGTCGGTGAACGATGGCGACCGTAACCCTAAGCGACATATACAAGGTTTACGGAGGCCATGTCGGCGTGCGTGGCCTTTCGCTGGATGTGCCGGACGGTGCCTTTGTGGTGCTGGTGGGCCCATCAGGCTGCGGCAAATCGACAACGCTGCGCATGATCGCAGGGTTAGAGACGATCAGCCATGGCGAGTTGCGCATCGGGGGCGTTCTAGCAAATGACCTGCCCTCACGCGACAGGCGGACTGCGATGGTGTTCCAGTCCTACGCGCTTTACCCCCATATGACGGTGCGCAAGAACCTTGCCTTTTCGTTGCGGATGGCAGGCATGACAAAAGCTCAAATCGACGCCCGTGTGGACGAGGCGGCGCGCATCCTCGAGCTTGAGCCCTACATGGACCGCAAGCCCGCCAACCTGTCTGGCGGGCAACGGCAGCGTGTCGCAATGGGGCGGGCTATTGTGCGCGAGCCCGAAGTATTTTTGTTCGACGAACCACTGTCAAACCTGGACGCCAAGCTGCGCAGCCAGATGCGGCTTGAAATCAAGCGGCTTCAGCACCGGCTGAAGGTCACAACGATCTATGTCACGCATGACCAGATCGAGGCGATGACGCTGGCGGATATCGTCGTGGTGATGAAGGACGGCCGGATTGCCCAACAAGGCACACCGTTTGAGATTTTCACGTCCCCTGCCAACCAGTTCGTGGCGGGGTTCATCGGCTCGCCGCCGATGAATTTCATCGCAGGCCAAATCCAGAACGGCCAGTTTGTGGCCCCCGGTCTGACGATGTCGCTGCCGCAGGGCCGGTTCGTCGCGCTGCATGATGGCTCTGCCGTGACACTGGGCGTGCGGCCCGAAGATATCGTTCCCGAGGGGCACGGAGTGCGCCCCGTCAACGGGGTGGAGTTTCACGCCGAGATCGACCTGACAGAGATGCTGGGCAATGAGACCCTGCTGTTTTTGCGTTACCAGGACACAGCCCTGACCGCGCGGATGCAGCAACCACGGGCCGTGGAGGACAAAGAGGAAATGTCCTTCCGGCTGAATGTCGACCGCGTCCATTTGTTTGACGCGCAAACAGGCGCAACGCTGGCATCCAGTCCGGCGACGCTATCACACGCCTTGGCGTAACAACTTGGGAGGACGATCCATGAAGACCCTACTTTCGCGGGCTATTTTCGGTGCTTGTCTTGGGGCTATGTCGGCCATTACGGCGATCGCAGACGAAGTGATCTTGACCCATGACAAGGCCTTCTATTCTACCTTTCTGCAGGCGGTGGGCGATGTTTGCGGCTTTAAAGAGCAGGCTTATACGCCGCCAGAGCAGTTCAAGGCTTTTGTGCAATCCTCGATCGCCTCAGGCCAGACACCCGAGATGTTCACCTGGTGGTCCGGGGCTACGTTTCGCGACGAAATGGTAGCGACGGGGCAAATCGCGCAGTTGGACGATCTGTGGGCTGAATTGATCGCCAATGGATCGTTCACCGCTGCCTCTGCCGATCCGTTCACGGTGGATGGTCACAAATATGCGCTGCCGCTTGCGTTCAACAAATGGGTGATGTTCTACAATCCCACGCTGTTTGCCAAGGCCGGCATCACGGGCGAGCCCAAGACTTGGGACGAGATGATGGCGGACGCCGACACGCTGAAGGCCGCTGGTATTACACCCTTTGTTGCCACCAACCAGGACGGATGGCGCGGATTTATCTGGTTTGAAGAGATCATGATCCGTCTGTCGCCCGAGAAGTATCTTGGCCTATTTGACGGAACCACCTCGTACAGCGATCCGGTCGTACACCAGGCGTTCCAGATGTGGTCCGATATGTATGCCAAGGGTTATTTCAGCGACCCGCGTTCCAACCAAGAGGTAGTGGACTTTGCCGGCGGTGGCGGGGCTATGAACCTGATGGGAGATTGGGCGGTTGGCCTGTTGACCCAGGCCGGGATGGAAGTGGGCAAAACGCTTGACGCCTTTGTCGTGCCCAATGTCTCAGCCGACACGCCGGCTGGCATGATCTACGAAGCCTCGCCGCTGATGATCTCGGTCGAAGCAGCGAAAAACCCTGCGGTGATGGACGCCATGCGCTGCTGGGCGTCGGACGAGGGGGCGACAGTCTGGGCCAATACGTCGGGCCTATTTATGGGCAACCTGAATGCGCCCGCACCCAATGCCATTGTGCCGAAAATCAACAAGTTCTCGATCGACAACAATGCCGCTCTCTATAGCCGCTGGTGGGAAGGGGTGCCTGCCGATCTGCAGGGCGATAGCGTCGCGGCCTTTGCCTCGTTCATGCTGAACCCGACAATGGAGCAGGCCGATAAAGTGATCGCCCAAGTGACCGGTTTGCATGACGCCTACTGGGCCGAACACAAGTAATAAGACCCATGACCCGGGCGGCGTTTGTCGCCCGGGTTCCTTTCAGGTACAGCGCATGACACTGCAAACCACGGCCCTATCGGAAGACGACACCGCGATAATCGCGCGGCTGAAACGCCCCTCGTTCGCGGGCATCGACCGTGTCCAGCGGCGGCGGCAGTTTTGGATTGCCATGCTGTTTCTGGCGCCGGCCGTAATCTTGACCACTTTCGTGCTGCTTGCACCGATCCTCTTCAATGTCTGGCTCAGCTTTACCAAGTGGAAGAAGTTCACGGGCCTTGACCAGTTCGCAGGACTTGCCAATTATACCAACCTTCTGAACAACCCGCAATTTGGCGAGGCGTCGACCAACGCTGTGATCTGGGTCACGGCATCTCTTGTGCTGCCTGTTGGCCTTGGGCTGATCTTCGCGCTGTCGCTGCGCGGATTGCCCTTCGAGAATACCCTCAAAACAATTATCTTTCTGCCCCGTGTCATCGCCCCAACCTCGATCGGCGTGATCTGGTTTTATGTTTATGCGCCCAAGGGGTTGCTGAATGCGGGGATCGAAGCGGTCTCAGGCGCGCCGGTTGATATTGGCTGGCTCTATCAGGACAACACAATCATGGCGTCGATTGTTGTGACCTATCTGTGGCAGAATGTCGGGCTGGTCATGGTGCTGTTGTTGCTGGGATTGGCCGCCATCCCCAAGGACCCGATCGAGGCCGCGCGGATGGACGGTGCAACACCTTGGCAGGTCTTCGTGCATATTGTGCTGCCCTTGTTGCTGCCAACTCTGCTGGTGGTGTCCATGCTGTCGATCATCGCCGGCTTTGGAGCGTTTGATCTACTTTGGGTCATGGGGCTGGGCTATCCCGGGCGGCGCACGCTGTCGCTGTCGGTTTACATGTATTTTGAGGGCTTTTCGAAAGGCTCTTGGGCCTATGCGGCGGCGATTGCGGTAGTTCTGGGTGCGATCACGCTAGTGGTTACTTGGGCGCAGGCTTGGTTGCAGGTGCGGGCCGATGGGCTGAAGGGGTAAAGGATGGCCGCAAAGTTCATCGACGATCAGACGGGCGAGGTGCTGCCCTTTGTGCCAAAAGACCTAATGCCGCTGCTGTCGCGGCGGTCTTGGGCGATTTTAATTCTTGCCGGCATCTGCGCTGTCTTATGGCTGGTCCCCTTTTGGTATCTGGGCATCTCGGTCTTCAAGACGACCGAGGAATACACCTTTTCCGGCCCTCTCGGGCTGCCAAGCAGCCTGAGGCCCCTCTGGGGCAACATGATCGAAGCTTGGACTGCAGCTGACATGGGGTCGGCCTTCCTGAATTCGGCCATCTACGGGGTGGTTGGCGCGGGGCTCGCGGTCTTCTTTGCGGCCATGGCGGCCTATGCGCTGACCCGCTTGCATTTTCGCGGGCGGGGCTTTTGGTTCATGCTGATCTTTCTGGGCACGATCTTTCCCTTCCAGATGTTCCTGATCCCGCTGTTCTTTGGCTATTCGAAGCTTGGGATCATCAACACCCAAGCCGGCATGATCCTGCTTTATGTGGCGATTGCGATCCCTTTCCCCACGCTGGTTTTGAAAAACCACATGGCACAGATGTCGATAGAGATGGACGAGGCGGCGCGGATCGATGGTGCGGGAGAGTTTCGGGTGTTCTGGTCGATTATTCTTCCCAATTGCGCAGGCTCGCTGGTCGCCCTGTTTCTTCTGCAGTTCACATGGATTTGGAACGACCTTTTGTTCTCGATGGTGCTGGGCAACCGGCCCGAGATCAGATCCGTGATGAACGCGCTGCAGGTGTTTCAGGGCAACTATACCTCGACCGGACCGAATGTCGCCCTGACGGCTAGCCTTCTTGCAAGCGTGCCGCCAGTGCTTGCGTTTGTCTTTCTGCGGCGTCATTTCATGGAAGGTCTTAAAGTATGAGGCAGTCTGATGCCTGAAACCTGGATCCGCGCCTGTGCTGTGGCGGATGTCGACCCCGAAGACTTGATCGAAGTCACGCTGCAGGGACAAAAAATCGCTGTCTATTGCGACAAAGCTGGCAATTTTTTCGCCACTGAGGCGAGTTGTACACATGAAAAGGTCTCGTTGTGCGGCGGTCTGGTCGTGGGCGATATCATAGAATGTCCCAAACACAACGGGCGTTTCAACTACAAAACTGGCGAGGCGCTGCGTGCCCCTGTGATCCATGACTTGAAAACCTACGCAACCAAGCGCGATGGCGACGAGGTGTTTATCGCTCTTTGAAAAGGACGTGCCGTGGCTGATCTTGACGAATCCCGTTTCGGTAAGCGTGACGCCTTTGGAGCCTATCAGCCCAAAGACCCGATCACCTATGCGCCTATCACAGAGTGGCCGCCAAATCCGGGCAAGGTCTGGCGCTGGTTCATCGGTTGGCCGGGGTTCTTGCTGCCATGGTATCTGTTTTACTCTTGCCTTGCGGTGGCCATTTGGGTCTGGCTAACACCGCCTGAAGCCGAGATGGCAGATATCGCCCCCGGCTGGATCCTTACGATACTGGGGCGCAATTACCTGCTTGTCGCGGTCTGGAATGGTTTGTGGAGCAGTCGCTTGTACCTGCAAAAGGCGCAAGGCACCTTCACAAAGTACAACCCGCGGTTTCCCGAAGGCAAAAACGACAGCTTTTTGTGGAACAATCAGTTGCTGGATAACCTGACCTTCGTCCTATGTTCGGGCGTGCCGATTTTGACGGGTTACGAGGTCTTGGGCCAATGGTTTTATGCCAATGGCATGGTGCCGATGGTTGATATCACATCGACATGGGGTCTGGTCTGGGTTGGCTTTCTGCTACTGTCGGTGCCGTTCTGGACCGAAGTGCATTTTTACGTTGTCCACCGCCTGATCCATTGGCCGCCGATTTACCGGGCGGTGCATCACCTGCACCATCGCAACATCAACCCAACTCCTTGGTCGGGCATTTCGATGCACCCGATCGAACATCTTCTGTATTTTTCGGTGATCCTCGGCGGCTGTCTGATCCCTGCGCATCCGATCGTCTTGCTGGCCATCTTGATGCGCAGCAGCCTTGGGCCGGGGCAAGGCCATGCTGGCTTTGAACAACTCGCGATCCCCGGTGGCGGCACAGCGGCGGTCGGGGATTTTCCGCACTACCTGCACCACAAATATTTCGAAGTAAATTACGCCAACGAGCTTTTGCCGCTGGACAGGCTGTTTGGCAGTTTCCACGATGGGTCCGAGGCCGCGGATGCGCTTTTGCAGGCCCGCATGAAACGCAAGGCCAAGCGCGGCCAAACTGGAAAGGCCACCTGATGCAAAAGCTTGCGATCTATCAGTCGCTTTGGGCGATGGAGCGGCGGCAGCCGGACGGTATGGAATGGTCCTTGGACGAAAAGTTGCAACGCATCACCGCGGGCGGCTATCAGGGCGTCTCGTCGCAATGGACAAGCCGCGATCACGCGCGCATCGTTTCTGCTCATGCGTCAGCCACGGGCACCGGCATCGAAGGCGTCATCTTTCCCCGCACGGTGGACGAACTGAAACCCCTGCTGGATCTTGCGAGCGAATTTCCCGTTCAGCATCTGAACCTGCAACCCAATGCCATGCCCCGCACGGTAACCGAGGCGGTGGCCATTTTGGAAGGGTGGATGCGTCTGGCCGAAGAGGTGCCCTTTGCGGTCTTGATCGAAACGCACCGCGACCGGATGACAACCGACCTGCACTTTACCCTCGACCTGCTGGACGCCTTGCCCGACTTGCCCTTGCTGGCCGATCTGTCGCATTTTTTCGTGGGCCGCGAGTTTTCGCTGCCCGTGGCTGCGCGTCATCACGCCGAAATTCACCGCATTGTGGCCAATGCTTGGGCGTTTCACGGCCGCGTGGCCAGCCGCGAGCAGGTGCAAGTTGAAATCTCTTTCCCGCAGCACCGCGCCAATCTGGATCTGTTTCTTGGCTGGTGGCGCGCAGGCTTTGACAGTTGGCGCCGTAGGGCCGGGCCGGATGACACGCTGGTCTTCACCTGCGAACTTGGGCCGCAACCCTATGCGATCAGCGGGCCTGACGGCGCAGACTTAAGCGATCGGTGGACCGACGCGCTGCTTTTGCGCGATTCGGTCCGGTCGCTGTGGGACGATCCCCTTAACTGAACCCTGCACTTCGGAGCCCAAAGTGATGAACGAAACTGACTTCGGCACCCGCGACGCTTTGGGCGAATACCATCCCAAGGACCCAATCAGCTACGGGCCGCTCTTCACGTGGCCGCCGCGTCCGGGCAAATTGCTGACATGGCTCTTTGGAATGCCGGGCTATATCCTGCCGTGGAATCTGGTGATGACAGCGATTGCCGCGGCGGTTTGGCTGTTTCTTTATCCGCCGATTACAGAAATGACAGCCTTCCGCTTTGGCTGGATCGCACAGATCGCTGTCATCAACTACGCCCTTGTGCTGGTCTGGTACGGTGCTTGGCACGGCTGGCTTTACACGCTGCGCCGTCAGGGCACCCAGTTCAAATACAACCGCACCTGGCCCAAGCTGAAAAGCGCAGTGTTTTTGTTTGGCAAACAAAACGCCGACAATATGGTCTGGACCTTGGCAAGCGGCGTGCCAATCTGGACGGCCTATGTCGTCGTGGCGCTGTACCTTTATGCCAATGGCTATGTGACGCTGCTGAACCCCGCCGACCATCCCATCTGGTTCGGTGTTTTGTTGTTTGTGGTGCCCCTGCTGCACGAGGCGCATTTCTTCTTTGCCCACCGTCTGGTCCATGTGCCGTTTTTGTACCGGCATTTCCATGCGCTGCACCACAAGAACGTCAATCCAGCACCGTGGTCGGGCCTTTCGATGCATCCGGTGGAACATTTGATCTATTTCAGCAGCATCGTGATGGTGGCGGCGATCTACTCGCATCCGATCCATATGATGTCGGTCGCCATCCGCACTGGGCTTGGGCCAGCCATTGGGCACACCGGGTTTGACAAGGTTGATCTGGGCGGCGACCGCAGCGTCGATGCCGGTGTGCGCGCGCATTACCTGCATCACAAACTTTTTGAGGTGAATTATTCTGACGGCTCCGTACCACTCGACAAGTGGTTCGGCAGTTTCCACGATGGCACGCCTGCATCCGATGACCGCCTGCGCGAGCGCCTGAAAAAGCGCGCGGCCAAGCGCTGAACCTAAGTTGAGCCGCCAAACATGGCGGGAATGAAGCAAAATCCGATTGATGTCACACCAAGGCACAAGCACAGTTGAAGGGACACGCCATGGCCATGGCCGAGTTGAACACCAAGAACCGCACTTACAGCCTTGACGGGCCCAGCACCCGCGAGGCGATGGATAAGGGCCTGGCATCTGCAGAGTGGTACCATTCCAACGTCCCCCGCCATGTCATGAAACAGCTGATGGCCAGATCGGATGGCCCTGCCCTGATCAACACGGCGATCTGGATTGCGTCGCTGATCGCGTCGGCCGGTCTGGTGATTTTATTCTGGGGCAGTTGGGTCTGCGTGCCCTTCGTACTGATCTACGGCGTGCTGTGCGGATCAGCCTGCGATGCGCGCTGGCATGAATGCGGCCATGGGACGGCCTTCAAAACACCTTGGATGAACACAGTCGTCTACGAAATTGCCAGCGCGATGGAGCTGCGCAATTCGGTTGTCTGGCGGTGGAGCCATGCACGCCACCACACCGACACCTATATCGTCGGCCGCGACGCCGAGATCGCAGTGATGCGCCCGCCAGACTTGCTCAACTTCTTTTTCAGCTTCATCGGTGGCCTTGATCCGTTGAGACAGGTCAAGGTACTGCTCCTGAACGCCGTGGGAAAGTTCAGCGTAGACGAGCGCAGTTTCTTCCCCGCGTCAGAGGCGCGCAAGGCCATCTTCGTGGCACGCCTTTACATCGCCATTCACCTGGCGGCCATCGCCTTGGCGCTATATCTGCAGTCTTGGCTTCCGGTGGTGCTGATCAATCTGCCTCGGTTTTACGGGGTTTGGCATGTCACCTTGACCGGGCATTTGCAGCATCTGGGCCTTGCAGACAATGTGCTGGATCACCGCTTGAACACGCGCACAGTCTACATGAACCCGATCAGCAATTTTCTCAACATGAACATGAATTACCACGTCGAACACCACATGTTCCCGATGGTGCCCTTTCACGCCCTGCCCAAACTGCACGAAGTGATCAAACCCGACCTGCCCGCCGCCAATACCTCGATCTTTCAGGCCTACCGCGAAGTTTGGCCGGTGCTTTTGAAACAGTTGCGCTATGAGAACGCCTTCCTGAAGCGCAAATTGCCCGCAACCGCGCAACCATACCGCGCAGAGTTTCATAATTTGGCACCCGATTAAACCGGCAGGCAGCGTCGTTCTGGTTCAAGACCCCTTAACCAAATCTCCTTGAATAGAGCGTGTTGCATTCAATTGGGCGCATAGCCTGAGGTGTTAAAGAGGCTGCCGCACTCTCCTTCGGAGCAGAGGCCGCCGACAAGGCCTATGGATCGACATAGGGCGCCGCGTCTCTGCCCAGTTGCTCGTCAAAACAGGGCATTCACGTGCAACATCGCATCGGTCGTCGGAGCCTCCAGATTAAGGGTGGGGTTGCAACCCAAACCTAGCCGAGGCGGTGGATTGGCAACTAATACCTATCAGAAGACGGCACTTTGGCCGG
>JBAXLX010000066.1:0-12721 GCA_037134595.1 Pseudomonadota bacterium | reverse complement strand
CCTTGGCCAGCGTAAAGCCAGAGGCCTCGGCCACCTCGCGCAGCGAGTCCAGCTTTTGCGGGCTGGGTTCTTCGTGCACGCGAAACAGCAGCGGGCGTTTAAGGCGGATCAATTCCTCGGCGGCGGCGACATTGGCCAGCACCATGAATTCTTCAATCAGCCGGTGCGCGTCAAAGCGTTCGGCAAAAGAGACAGAGCTGACCTTGCCATCCTCGCCCAGCACAATCTTGCGTTCGGGCAGGTCAAGTTCCAGCGGCTGGCGCGTGGTGCGGGCGCGTTTGAGCGCCTCGTACGCGCCGTAAAGCGACCTGATCCCGTCCAGCAAGGGCGCTGTTGCCGCATCGCCAAAGCCATCTTGCGCCGCTTGCACCTGCGCGTAAGACAGCGCCCCTTTCGAACGCATCAGCCCCCGCGTGAAGGCATGGCGCAGCTTGTGCCCGTCCGCATCAATCACCATGCGCACAGCCAGACAGGCGCGGTCGACGTGTTCGTGCAGGCTGCACAGATCGCCGGACAGGATGTCGGGCAGCATCGGCACCACGCGGTCGGGGAAATAGCTGGAATTGCCGCGCTTGCGCGCCTCGCGGTCAAGGGCGGAATTGGGGGTGACGTAATGAGCCACATCGGCGATGGCCACCCACAGCACAAAGCCACCCGGATTGGTCGGGTCGCTGTCGGGTTCGGCGCAGACGGCATCGTCGCGGTCGCGGGCATCGGGCGGGTCGATGGTCAGCAGCGGCAGGTCGCGCAGGTCGTCGCGTGTGCCCATCGGGGCGGCTAGGCAGGCATCCGCCTCGGCCACCACGGCGTCGGGGAAAGCGTCGGGAATGGCGTGCTGGTGAATGGCAATCAGCGACACGGCGCGGGGCCCCGAAGGGTCGCCCAACCGCGCGGTGATCCGGGCATGGGGCAGGCCCATCTGGCGCTTGCCGACCAGTTCCGCCTCGACCAACTCGCCGTCGCGGGCATCGGCGGTGGCGTCACGCGCCACGCGCCATTCCTTATCAGCCCCCTTGTCGATCGGCACGATCCGCCCACCTTCGGCCCCAAGGCGGAAAATGCCCAGCACCTTGGCCGGATTGCCGCCCAAAGCGCGGATCAAGCGGGCTTCGTAGCCGTGGTCTTCGGCGTCAACCTTGGTCAGGCGCGCCAGAATGCGGTTGCCCGCCCCCAAGGCAGCATCGCCCTTTTGCGGCATGATCAAAATGCGCGGCCCTGTGGTGGGAACGCCCGCCTCTAGCGGAATGGCGAAAAGATCGCCGTTGGCATCGGGGGGCAACACTTCCAGCACGGCCACGGGGGGCAGGGCCTCGGCATCGTAATACTGCCGCGCGGTGCGGGTGACGGTGCCTTCGTCTTCCAGCTCTTTGAGCAGGCGTTTAAGGTCAATGCGGGCATCGCCCTTGATCCCGAAGGCCCGCGCGATGTCGCGCTTGGCCAAAAGGGTGGGGTTATCAACGATCCATTGGCGGATCTGGTCTTTGGTGGGCATAGGGTTCATGCCCTGCCCCTATCACGGGCGGGCTTGGGCGAAAAGGCTCAATGGGGGGCCTTACCACACGGTAAAGCCGCCATCGACCGCCACAATCGCCCCCGTCATCAGGCTGGCCGCGTCTGACGCCAAAAACAACACCACGCTGGCCACTTCATCGACCTGCCCCATGCGGCGCATGGGTGTGTCGTTCAGCCAGATCGGAATACGCGGGGTGTTTTCGGGAATGGCCGTGACCAAGGGCGTTTCGATATAGGTCGGGGCCACGGCATTGACCCGCACGCCTTTGCCCGCCCATTCCCCCGCCAGCGACCGCGTCAGGTGATGCACAGCCGCCTTGGATACGTTGTAGGCCGTCTGCGGTTGCGGCCTGTTGGCGATGGTGCCCGACATTGACCCCATATTGACGACCGATCCCTTGCCTGCCGCCAGCATATGCCGCCCAAAGGCGCGCGCGCACCAAAAGACGCCGTTCAGGTTGACATCCATCATCCAAAGCCAATCGGCATCGCTTACATCCTGCGCCTCGATCCCGTTCTTGCCCACGCCGGCATTGTTGACAAGGATCGTGGCCGGCGTGCCGCGCGCGGCCAGATCGTCAGCACAGGCCGTCATGCGCGCGGCGTCGCGCACGTCGCCCGCTATGGCCTCGGCCTGAAAGCCTTTGGCGTGCAGGGCGGCCACCGCGGCGTGTGCAATCGCAAGGTCGGGTTCTAAGATCACCACATGCGCCCCCGCCTCACCCAAGGCCTCGGCACAGGCATAGCCAATACCGCGCCCGCCGCCTGTGATCACGGCGGTCTGTCCATCGACACGAAAGCGTTGCAAATACATGACGGTCCCCTTGACCTAGATGTCGAAAGACGCGGGCAGGATGATGATGTCGCGGATCGTGACGGTGCGCGGACGGCTTAGGATAAAGGCCACCGCCTCGGCAATCTCGGCCGCTTCCATCAAAGCCCCGTCGCGCTTGGCCTTTTCCAGACGCTCGGGCAGCCAGTCTTTGAGCAACGCCGTTTCCACCGGGCCGGGGGACACTTCGCCGACACGGATGCCGTGTTTTAGCACCTGACGGCGCAGGGTTGTGATAAAGGCCGTCACGGCATGTTTGGAGGCGGTATAGATCGGCTCCCACACCACAGGCGTGTGGCCCGCGACAGACGATGTGGCGATGATATCGCCCGTGCCGCGTTCGATCATATGGGGGAGTGCGGCCTGAATGGTGCGAAAGACCGCGTTGACGTTCAGGTACAGCATACGGTCCCATGTGTCGGGATCATCCAGCCAGATCTCGCCCGCGACATAGGCGCCGGCATTGGCGTGAAACACATCCAGATGCCCCGTCTTGGCCAGAATGGCCGGCATCATGGTGTTGATGCTGGCGGGCGAGAGCAGGTCCACCACCAAGGGAATAGCCATCGCGCCCGCTTCGGCGCAGATCTTGGCCAGGGCGGCTTCGTCGCGGTCAATCAGCACGACTTTGGCACCGCCTTGCAGATAGCGCTTGGCGCAGGCCAGACCGATGCCCGATGCGGCACCGGTGATGGCGATGATCTTACCGTCAAGGTCTTTGGTCATGATATCTCCTTTAGTTTGTTGGGGGCTGCGATGGGTGGCAGGCCAGATGATAGGTGTTCAAAACGGCATCGACCGCCGCGATCAGCACGGCCTCGGGGTCAAGCGGGGCATCGGCAAAGCGGGTCAGGGCTGGCAGGTGTTGGCGCAGCAAGGTCACGGGCAGGGTTTGACCCTTCAGCGTCTGCATCAGGTGCGCCACGGCTTCCACCGCTTCGAGACGGTTCCAGTAATAGCGGATGCGGTCGGAATAGGAATAATGCCGCAGCACCGCTTGGGCATGGGCCGTGCCGGGATAATGGCGCTGCCAATCGGCTGGATGGGCGATCATCAGCGCCTCCATCGCCGTTTTCAGCGGGCGCTGGCCATAGGCGGGGATCATGTCGCTGGCGATCAGATCAAGGCCATAAAGCGCCTCGCGCAGGGCAAAGGTCAGCTCTGGGCCGACTTTAAGGATGCAAAAACCGTCAGTCACCAGCGACCGCAAGGCATCGGCGCTTTGATAATCTGTGGAATGGGCTTCAAAGACAAAGGGAGTATCGCCCAGCACCGCCGCCAAGCTTTGCGCCTGGGCTGGGTCATAGCCGATGACATTGGCATTGCCAAATTCTACCCCCGGCTGGACGACAAGGCCGATCACCCGCGCGAAAGCGGCCGCAAGACCGGCCTTGGCGAATATCTCGCGGTGAACCGCCAGCGTGAGCCGCGCGGCTGCGGGCGAGGTGGGCGGCACCTGAGACAGCACATGATCCGCCCCCCCCGGCGGCGGCACTTCGGTGCCGATGATATAGACGGGCGGTGGGTGGCCTGCGGCCAAGGCCGCCTCTTCGGCCACGGCGGCAAGGCTTGCGGCGCGGGTCGCGGTGACGGTGTCGTCCAGCGCCTCGCCCTCGCCCGCGCAGCCCATCGAGGCGTCAAGATGCAGCTTGGCAAAGCCTGCCGCGGCATAAGCGCGGATCATGGCGCGGGCCTGCATCATCGCGGCATCAGCGGGCAGATGACGCCAAGGGTTGGGCCCAAGATGATCGCCGCCAAGCGCTAACAACCCGTCTGGCAAAGCCTCCTGTGCTGCGATGCGCTGGGCAAGGGCGGCGAAGGCGGCAGGGTCAAGGCCGGTGTAACCGCCCGTATGGTTGACCTGATTGCAGGTCGCCTCGATCAACACCGGCGTGTGGTGCAAAGCCGCCCGCCGGATGGCCGCACGCAAAACGACCGGATGGGCCGAACAGACAGATGTGATGCCAAAGGCTGTGCCTTGGCGGTGGGCGGGGGCCAGTGCGGTCAAGATGCCCATCATGACCGCCTTGGCGTTGTGGCGATGAAAGCGTCAAGTTCGGCGCGGGTGCCAGCGCCTTCCATCGGCCCCAAACGGGTCACGTTGCGCGCGCCGGCGGCACAGGCATAGGTCAGCGCCTGTTTCACGGTCATTCCCAACCGGCGACAGGCAATATAAGCCCCGCCAAAGCAATCGCCGGCACCGGTGGGGTCAACCTCGTTGACCGCGAAGGCGGGCAGATCAAGCGTGGTGCCATCGGCCCCGAAGTAGCTGGCCCCCGCCGCACCGCGCTTTAAGACAACCTCGCGCACACCGCGCGCAAACAGGGCCGCAACCGCCGCGGCCTCGCCCGAGACTCCCGCCGCCAAGAACAGCTCGTCACCCGAGGGCAAGATTACCGCCGACAGCCCCACCACTTGCGCCAAGCGCGGCCCTGTCTCGCCTTGGGTGAGCAGTTCCTTGCGCAGGTTCGGGTCCAGCGAGACGCTGCCGCCACGCGCGCGCACCAAGGGGATCGCCTCTTGCAGCATGGCCCACAGATGGGGAATGGCAAAGGCGGTTCCCATGACGTGCAAATGCCCCGCCCTGCCCAGCAAGGCGCGGGCTTGGGGGGTCAGGCTGACCAAACCTGCGGCGGATTTGGCAATGTTGAACACAAAATCCCGCGACCCGTCAGGGCGATAACGCACAAAAGCGCTGCCGGTTGGATACTCGGGCACCACCGCCACCGCCGAAACATCGGCCCCATCCTTGGCCAAGCGGGTTACGTTCATGCGGCCAAAATCGTCATCCCCCACAGCGGCGATGATCCCGCAAGACCCGCCCATCCGCGCGCATTGGTCAATGAAGATAGCCGGCGCTCCGCTGGCAAAAGGGCCGCGCAAGGCGATAGGCTCGCCAAAGCCCAAGCCGCTGTCTTCTGCCATGATCTCGACCAGAATCTCGCCAATGGTCACGGTCGGCCCCAAGGCATCCGGGGCGAGGCCGCCAAAATCATCGCCCGACATGCTTGTGGCCATGGCCGCCCGATCCTTTATCAGGCCACTGGCCCGCAAACGTTGCTTTACAACCTTAATTGCTGCACCCGCCAATTTTCATGCTGCGTTTGCATCGTATTGGCTTAGGCTTTGGGCGTAAAATAGCAGCTATTTCTGCAAGTTCTATCTGTATTTGTTTTGCCTCACAACATATCGCGCCGCGCTCAGGATAAAGGGGTGACCCCTTCGCTCAGACGCACGCTGTCGAGCGACAAAAAGCGTTGGTGCATCATGCAAGCCGCACCAAAGGCCGCCCCCGATTCTGGCCCCTCGGCGACCGAGATCTGCGGCAGGGGAAAGGTATCTTCCTGAAAGCTGCGCAGATGGGTCAAGACACGGGCCGCCACCAAAGGATACAGCGCAGCGACCGACCCGCCCAAGACGATCGTATCGGCATCAATGATGCGCGCAACCTGCGACAGGGCAAAGGCCAAGGCGCGGGCCCAGTCTTCGGCGATGCTGACAGCGCTGGGCTCGCGGTCGCGCACGTCTTGCAGCAGGTCGCGCAGGCTGACCTGCGCGCGCCCCGTGCTGACCTGATATCGGGTCATAAGCCATGACAGGCCAATCTGCCCCTCTAGACTTGCGCCCGAGTCGGCGGCCATGCGCAAATGGCCGATCTCTCCGGCAAGACCCGTGCCGCCGCGAAACAGGTTGCCGTTGATCAAAATCCCGCCGCCCACGCCGCTTTCCATATTGATCAGCAGCGTCACCCCGCGGTGAGACACTTTGCGCCCATAGGTGGCCCCGATGGCAAAAGCATTCGCGTCATTTTCCGCCATAACGGGCAAAGTCGGCGGCAAATCTTGCCGCGCGAGACCCGCCAAATCGATATCTCGCCACCCCAAAAGCGGTGCCACGCGGATTTTTCCCGCGCCGTCCATCTGCGCGGGCGTTGCGATGCCAAGCCCTTCACACCGCGCCAAATGGTCGGGGGCCATGGTGCCAAAAGCCAGGGTCAAGGCGCCTGCCAAGGACAAGACGACCCCTGCCGCCTTTCCGTCAAAGGGTTCCTGCACCCAGCGTTTCACCCGCGCGTCCAAATCGATTTCGACCACGGTCAGATGTTCGACCCCGATTTCCACGCCCACAAAGCAGACAGCATCGGGCACCAATTCCAGCAAGATCCCCGGCCGTCCAGCGCGGCCCGTAGAGCGCTGAGCATCGTCCTCGACCTCGCGAATCAGGCCTTCGGCCAGTAATTCCATCACGATATTGCCCGAAGACGACCGATTCATCCGCAATTCCCGCGCCAGATCGGCCCGGCTCAGACGTTCGTGCCTGTGCAACGTGCGCAACACCGCCAATTCATTGCGCTGCCTTATGCGGCGCGGCGTGTTGGCACTGTGGACAAGGTCTGGCACGGCGGCTTCCTAAGCGACAAACTGCATCACATCAGCCCCAAAGGCCCGAGGCAACAGCCTGCGGTTTAGGGCCGAGCGGTGGTGACTCTGCGGCGCTGCGCCTCATCACGCTTGCGGTCAATAAATGCCTTGGCGTGTTGTGCCAATGGCAATTGTTCGGTCCAGGTATCGCGCCAGATGGCGCAGGCCAGCGACAGGCTTTCATCCACCACGGCGGTCGAGAAGGATTCAAAGGTGATATCGCGGGCGTAGGTGATGTCTAACAACGCATCGAAGATCAGGTCAAAGTTGATGACACCGTCGCCCAGATAGCCGCGATTGCTTTCGCCGACATGAAAATACCCCAGCTTATCGCCTGCCAAACGCAGGGCGGCAGCGGGGTTGGCCTCTTCGATGTTCATGTGGAACGTGTCCAGATGCAGGCGCACATGGTCTGATCCGGTCTGTTTTATGAAATCCAGCCCTTGGGCCGTGGTGTTCAACAGGTTCGTCTCAAACCGGTTGACCACTTCCAACACCAGATCAACCCCCGCAGCCTTGGCCAGATCGGCAATCTTGGCAATGGTGGCGATAGAGTTTTTGCGGCCACGATCTGTGGGGGCGCTGTTGTATTTCGTATGGGCCGAATACAGAATCCCGCCCAGCTTTGACCCGCCAATATCGCGCACCGCAGCCACCGCCGAAGCCAGAATGCTTGCACCGGCGGCGACCTGATCGGCCTCTTGTGACGAAATATCGCCTGACAGCGGCAACCCCATCGTCACGGCGATGTCCAACCCCAGCGACTGCGCCCGCTTGGCCAAGGCATCCAGATTGAATTTTTCCGGCCGCAGATAGGCCAGTTCAATCAATTGGTAGCCACAGGCAGCCGACTGCTCCATCGCGGTTTCGATCCCGGCTTGGGTGGTTCCTGCTGTCCAAACAAACGAGTGTATCCCAAGACGGTTCATGGTTTTCCTGCCGCTGACGCATTATGTTGTACCTCGCAACAAATGTGAGGGCCCTGAGGAAGTCAAGCCGCTTCTTTCGTTTCGCTGAAAGAGTGGGGCGATATTTCGACACCACAGACACCAAAAGCGACAGAATTTCAGCGGCTGCGTTCACTGGATCGTGAAATCTGTTGACATGCTTGGGATGTCGCATAATTTGTTGGTTTGAACACCATATTTGAGCGCGCTCAACCCCGGCGGTTTTGACGCACCTTCAAATACACAGGGTGCGCGGTCGAGGCTGTTTGCCCGCGCCAAGGATCGGGGGGGTAAAGATGAAGGCAAATCTGCGGATCGTCCCTGATTATGAAATCATCCTGTGCCCGCCGACGGAAAGCTTTCGCTGGTTTACCCATGACTACCCAATTTCCTTCGCCAAATGGCATTATCACCCCGAATACGAGCTGCACCTGACCCGCGACACGCAGGGTTTGATGATGGTGGGCGATTATCTGGGCGATTTCGAACCCGGCTGTCTTGTGCTGACCGGCCCCAACCTGCCGCACAATTGGGTGAGCAACATTGCCCCGGGCGAGGTGGTCAAAAACCGCGATATGGTGATCCAGTTCACTTCGGAATGGGCGCAAAAGGTTGCGGGGTTTTGCCCCGAACTCGCCGCGATCCGCACTTTGTTTGATGAGGCGGCTTATGGGGTGCTGTTTAGCGGCGCTACGGCCTTGGCCGGACAAAAGCTGCTAGAAGAGATTGGCTCGGCCCGCGGCGCCGATCGGGTTTTGACCTTTTTGCGCCTGATGGACACTTTGGCACGTACCCCGCACGAGCGCCGCTGCCTGTCGCGCCTGTCGCCCGATGCAGCCCCCGCCGACCTGCCGGCCGAGTTGGACATCGCGATGCGGTTCATGATGGAAAACTATGCCGAAGATATTGATCTCGCCGCTGTTGCCCGGCACTGCGGACTGGCCCCGCAGGCCTTTTCGCGGCTGTTCAAGCGCCAGACCGGCCACACCTTTGCCCATTACATGGTGCGCACCCGCATCTATGCCGCCTGCACCTTGTTGACCCAAAGCCACCAGTCGATCACCGAAATCTGCTACGAGGTGGGCTTTAACAACATCGCTAATTTCAATCGCCAGTTCTTCAAGGTCTGCGGGCGCACGCCGTCTGATTATCGGCGCGGCGCGCAAAAGATCGGCACCGAATCGCGGGCCGATCCGTTCCGCGAACGGCGCGAATGTTCCGATTTGGCGGCCCAAAACGGCGGAAAAGTATCAGTCGGCGGCAATCCGCGCGTGGCGGGGGCCGCCTGAGGCGCATAGCCTGACCCAACGCGGAGGATGGCGGGGCAGACCGGACAGGCCCGCCAACCCCTGACGAAACCAACCTGCGCCCGTGGGAGGAAACGGCGGGCGCAAGGCCGGAAGGTTTGTCTTAACGCCCCGCAAGGCATTGAGACAAAATAATAATCATCATGCATGGAGGATTGTATGTATCTGAATATGAAACTGCGCTTGACCGCTGTGGCTGTTGCCTTGGCAACTTGCGCCATGCCGGCCTATGCCGACTTCTGGTCGGATGCGGGCGCGAAATACGCAGGCGTGACCCTGCACGGCGTCACCGAAAGCTCGCCGCCGTCGATGTACATCAAAGACGTTCTGGCCCCCGCCTTTGAAAAGGCCACCGGCATCAAGGTTGACATCGAAACCACCTCTTGGGACCAGATGTATGACAAGGCCATCAAAGACATGGAGGCCGGCACCGGTCTTTATGACATGGTCTATATCGAGCAGGACATCATCTACGCCTATCTGTCGCGCAACTTCCTGACCGATATCACCCAGTCGCTGAAAGATATGCCGGAGCTGAAGGCCCCGACCTATGACGACGCCAACTTCACCACCTTCGCCAACTACTTCAAGAACGGTGACGGCGATCTGATGGGCGTTCCGATGGAAGCCTTCATCAAGCTGTACCTGTACCGCAAAGACCTGTTCACCAATCCCGACGTCATGGCCGCTTTCAAAGAAAAGACCGGGCATGATCTGGCACCTGCCACCACCCATGAAGCCTATACCGAGATTGCTGATTTCTTCACCCAGTGGGGCAAGGATCACAACGAGGAACTCTACGGCTCGACCGCTCAGGCCCATACCGGCCACCCGGCGTCGTGGTACGAATTCTTCGAATCGGTGGCGCCGACCTTTGGCGTTTACAACTGGGGCATCGATGCGGCGAACAACTATGCCGCAACGGTGGAGCATGGCGGTCAGATGAACTCTGACAAAGCCAAGGAAGCCTTGAAGTGGTGGCTGCACCTGCGCGATATCGCAGCGCCGGAAAGCTCTGCCTCGACTTGGACGGAAGTGGCCACCACCTTCGCTGCGGGCCGCGCTGCCCAAGGTCTGGTTTACGGTGAAAACGCCGCTTGGATCGAATCGGACGCCACCAAGTCGAAGGTTGTCGATCAGGTCGGCTTCGCTCTGCCGCCCCTGTCTGACGGTGTGATGGCTGATGCCGAATCGGGCAAAGGCTATATCGGCTACTATGACGGCGGGGCTTTTGGCCTTCCCGTTGCGTCGAAGAACAAAGAGGCAGCCTTGCTGTTCTTGGAATTCATCGGCCAGAACGAAGTCCAGGCGGACTGGGCCGTGGCCGCACCGCGCATCACCAACACCGCGACCTATGATGACCCCAAGGTCATCGCCATGGATAAAACCTTGGGCGGCTATTACACGATGCTGAAGGATCAAGGCAAACTCTTCGCGGGGGCTCCGCCCTATCCGTTCCACGCCCAAGTGCGCGAAGCGACTGCGGCGATCTTCTACAAGATCCTGCTGGGCGAAGTCGGTCCTGACGAAGGTCTTGACCAAATGGCCGCCGCTGCCGAAGAAGAGATGACAAACCTCGGCTATCGTAAGTAATCTGGCCGTGTCTACAAGGGCCGCCGCCTGAACAGCGGCGGCCCTTGCGTCCTTGGCCCCAAAGCGATTTTGGCGGATGAGCCTTTTTGCTCCCCCCACGTCGCGCCAAAACATGGCCATACCGGGACAAGAGCAATTACCTGCGGGAAGGTGGGCCGATGCGTTCCAACAAGACAGGCTGGCTGATGCTGGCCCCAACGCTGATTATTCTGGGCACCTTTGGCATTATGCCATTCTTTTATGTGCTGTTTGTGGCCTTCCACCAATGGAACCCGTTCGGGGCCAGCCATGAGATGGTTTACAACGGCGCGAAAAATTTTCGCCGTCTGGTGTTTGACAAAGAATTCCTGCTGTCGGTCGGCCTGACCCTGAAATTCGCCTTTTTTGCCGTCGGAAGCGAAATTGTCGTGGGCTATCTTTTGGCCCAACTGCTGATGAAAGATTTCCCCGGCAAGGCGATCTTTCGCACCGTGCACACGCTGCCCCTGATCGTGGCCCCGATCGTGGTGGGGTCGGTCTGGCGGTTGATGACCACGCCGTCCATCGGCATCATCCCGCATCTTTTGCACAATTGGCTGGGCT
The DNA here is from genome assembly GCA_037134595.1 of Pseudomonadota bacterium. Taxonomy (GTDB): domain Bacteria; phylum Pseudomonadota; class Alphaproteobacteria; order Rhodobacterales; family Rhodobacteraceae; genus Stagnihabitans. The sequence goes on along the minus strand of JBAXLX010000066.1, from coordinate 1,527 downwards.
ACGACATGAACATTGGCCGCGATGCCAATGTGGCCTTTATCCTGACCGTTCTGATGGATCTGTGGCACTGGACGCCTTTGGTGACCCTGACGCTGTTGGCGGCCCTGTTGGCGCTGCCCAAAGACCCGTTCGAACAGGCGGAAATTGACGGCGCGAACAGTTGGCAGGTGTTTTGGCACATCACCTTGCCGATGATCCGCCCCGCCATTCTGGCCACCGTCTTTATCCGCCTGATGGATGCCTTGCGCACCGTGGACGAGGTTTGGATGCTGACCGGCGGCGGACCGGGTGCAGCCACGCGCTATTTGGGTTTGCACATCTGGAAAGTCGTCTTTCCCAAAACCGACTACGGCTACGGCTCTGCCATTTCGGTAATTGTTTTGTATATGACCTTGGTGATGTGCTGGATTTTGTACGTCGCCCTTGTCGCCCCCCGTCAGAAAAGGAGTGTCCAGTCATGAAAGCAAAGCGCCCATGGGCCCAGATGCTGATGTGGATCGCCCTCAGCCTGCTGACGCTGTTTCCGATTTATTGGCTGTTTGTGATTTCGGTCAAACCGATCGTGGATCTGTTCACCACGCCCAGCCTGTTTTTGGACACCGTCTATTGGACCAATTATGTCGAGGTGTTCCACGACGAAACCCTGCGCGGGTATATGTGGAACTCGGTCATCATCTCGACTGGCAATGCGTTTTTGGTCACGACCTTGGCCTTTTTCGCCTGCTATGCCCTGTCGCGCTATGATCTGGCGGGCAAAGAGAACATCTTCTTTTGGACCATCACCAACCGCATGGCCCCGGCAGCCGTGTTCTTGCTGCCCTTCTTCTTGCTGTTCACCCAAGTGTTCACTTGGGGCGACTGGAAGTTGTATGACACCCATATCGGCATCATCCTGCTGTATTGCACCTTCAACCTGCCCTTCGCCATCTGGACCTTGCGCCCCACCATCGACGGCATCCCCAAAGAGTTGGACGAGGCGGCGACGGTCGATGGCGCGTCAACCTGGCAGGTGATCCGTCAGGTGATGTGGCCCTTGGCCAAGCCCGGCCTTGCCGTGACGCTGATCTTGACATGGGTTTTTGCCTGGAACGAGTTCCTTTTGGCCGCGACCCTGACAAGTTTCAACGCCCGCACCATCACCACCGGCCTGTCGGAATATGTTACCACCACGGGCACCGAGTGGGGCAAAATGGCCTCGATTGCCATTATCACGCTGATCCCCGCGCTGGTCGTCTTTGCCGTGGTGCAGCGCCATATCGTGGCCGGCCTCACCTTTGGCGCGGTTAAGGAGTGATCGCATGAAACCCAAACGCACCGGCTTCTTGCCCATCGTCACCAACTGGTTTGACCGGCTTTTCATCGGCATCTACCTGTTTGTGGCGCTTGAACTGGTCTGGCTGCGCTTCATCGAAGTCGCCATTCCCCTGATATTCTGCCACATCCTTGCGCTTGCCTTGGGCATCTGGATTCTGTGGCGCGGTTAAGCATTCCTTAGGAGGAAGACTATGAAAGCTTTGGTTCTTGAGG
>JBAXLX010000065.1:0-12763 GCA_037134595.1 Pseudomonadota bacterium | reverse complement strand
GGATAGGGCGGCTGGAAAACCTGATCGGTTGTCCCCATTTCCACCACATGGCCCAGATACATCACCAAAACGCGGTCCGACAGGTAGCGCACAATCGACAGATCGTGGCTGATGAACAGCAAGGTCGTCTTGTTTTGCCGCTGGATATCCATCAACAGATCGGTCACCGCCGCCTGAACCGACACATCCAAGGCGCTGACGGGTTCATCGGCCACCACCACCTTCGCCCCGCCCGCAAAGGCCCGCGCAATCCCCACGCGCTGCTTTTGCCCGCCTGACAACTGGCGCGGCATGCGGTCGGCAAAGGCGCGGGGCAGTTTGACAAGGTCTAGCAGCTCTAGCATCCGGTCGGTGCGTTCGGCGTCCGAATGGCCGATGTGAAACACCTCAAGCGCGCGGATGATCTGGCGGCCGACACTCATCGACGGGTTGAGCGTGTCAAACGGGTTTTGGAACACCATCTGCACCGAAGACACCGTATCCACGCTGCGCTGTTGAATGGCGGTTGATTGCACCTGTTGGTCAAACAGCGTGATCGTGCCAGAGGTCGCCGTTTCCAGCCCCATCAACACCTTGGCAAAGGTTGATTTGCCGCAGCCACTTTCGCCCACAATCGCCAGCGTTTCGCCTTCATGCGCGCTAAAACTCAGCGTTTCATTGGCTTTGACCACCTTGGCATGGCCGCCACCAAAAGCCCCGCCCGAGACGGAATAGTATTTCTTCAAATCCTCCATCTGCAAAACCACTTTGCCGATGGGGGCTTTTTCCTTGACCATCCGCGCCTTGGGGGGGGCATTCCAGTCAATCTCGTCCCATTTCACGCAGCGCGAGGCGTGGCGGTCGCCTTCGGGCACGTCGGCCATCGCCACATCGCCCGCATCACAGCGCCCCGCTTGGAAGTAATCGCAGCGCGGGCCGAAGTTGCAGCCCTTGGGGCGTTCATGGGGCAGGGGGAAGTTGCCGGGGATGGAAATCAGGGGCCGTGCGTTCTTATCTGCCCCGGGAAGCGGGATCGAACGGAACAGCGCCTGCGTGTAAGGGTGGCGCATATCGTCAAACACTTGCGCCACAGCACCGGTTTCCACCGCCTCGCCGGAATACATCACGCAAAGCCGGTCACAGACATCCATGATCAGGCCCAGATTGTGGCTGATAAACAGCATGGATGTGCCGTATTTCTGGCCCAAATCCTTGACCAGATCGACAATCCCCGCCTCCACCGTCACATCCAGCGCGGTGGTGGGTTCGTCCAAGATCAACAGCGCGGGCTTTGACATAAGCGCCATCGCAATCACGATGCGCTGCTGCTGGCCGCCGGAAAGCTGGTGGGGAAAGGCGTTTAGAATGCGGTCGGGGTCGGGCAGGCGCACATCGGCCACGATCTGGCGCGCGAGTTCCCAAGCTTGCCTGCGCCCCATGCCCTGATGAATCATCGGCACTTCAATCAGTTGCGCGCCGATCTTCATGGCAGGGTTCAGCGAGGCCATCGGCTCTTGATAGATCATGGCAATTTCAGACCCGCGCAAATGACGCAGTTCCTCTTCGCCCATTTTCACCAGATCGCGGCCTTTGAACTTGATCGACCCCGCGACAATCTGCCCGTTCTTGCCCAGATCGCGCATCACGCCCAAGGCCACAGTTGACTTGCCGCAGCCAGATTCGCCGACCAGCCCCATCGCCTCTCCCGCCATGACTTTGCAGGAGAAATCCATCACGGCGGGAATTTCGCGCAGACGGGTGAAGAAGGAAATCGACAGGTTCTCGATTTCAAGGATCGGTTGCGAGGCGTCCCAGACAGCGTTGCTCATCACATCCTCAATCCTTCAGGCTTTCTTCGCGCAAGCCATCGGCCAGCAGGTTCAGGCCCAAAACAAGGCTCATCAAGGCCAGCGCAGGCACCACGGCGGGGTGGGGCACCATTGACAGCAGTTTGCGCCCCGCGTTGATCGTTGATCCCCAGTCGGGGCTTTCGGGTGTGACGCCAAGGCCAAAAAATCCCAAAGTTCCCAATAAGATCGTGGTATAGCCAATCCGCAGGCAGTAATCGACGATCAGGGGGCCGCGGGCGTTTGGCAAAATCTCCCACAGCATGATGTACCATGCCGTCTCGCCGCGCGTTTGGCCTGCCGCCACATAGTCGCGCGATTTGATATCCATCACGATGCCGCGCACGATGCGAAACACCGTGGGCGCGTTGACGAAGACGACCGAGACAAAGACGTTGAGCAGGTTCGGGTCCATCCCCCAAACGCCCAAGGGGTCGGCGTTGAACGCGAGGCCGGAATAGGCCCACAGGCCCAAAACCAGCGTGATGCCGACGTACAGGTTGCGCTTGGTCGGGCTGGTGTGGAAGCGCGACTGAAACAGGATGGCGAAAAACGCGATGGGGATCAGGAACAAGATCGCCGCCAAAGCTACTGGAATGCCGGTATTGCGAATCTCGGGCGTGACCAGCAGGTAAAACAGCAAGATCACTGGAAAGGCCAAAACAAGGTTCGCCAGAAACGACAGCGCCGTATCCAACCGCCCGCCGATATAGCCCGCCGGAAGCCCCAGCGTGATGCCGACCAAGAACGCAAAGGTCGTGGCCGCCGGTGCAATGATCAACACCTGCCGCGCGCCCATCACCATGCGCGAGAACACATCCCGCGCCAAGTGATCGCCGCCCAGCAAGAACCACTTATATTGCCCCTCGGCCCCCTCGGGCACCACGGCGCCGGGCAGGGGGTTCTTGACCGACCCCAACTGGGCCAAAGGATCAAAGGTCATGATGATATTGGCAAAAAGCGCGGTGAAGACCCAAAACATCACAATCGCAAAGCCGATGATCGCAACAGGGCTGTCAAACAGCTTGCCGTACAGCCCCAAGCGCCGCTTGAAGCGAAACGACAGCACAAATGTGACAACCAGCGCCACCCAGACAGGCCAGAATTGCTTGGCCATCAGCCCGAGGATCGCGGCCCAAGATAAAGGTTCGTTCATATTAGCCCAGCCGGATTCGGGGATTAAGAAAGACATAGCCGATGTCGGAGATCAGCTGGGTCACAAGCACAAAGATCACCGCCACAACCGAAGCGCCCAGCAACATCTCGATGTCGTTGTTGCCCGCAGCCGTTACCAGCATCCAGCCGAAGCCTTTGTAATTGAACAGGGTTTCGGTGATCACCACGCCGTTGAGCAGATAGGGAAACTGCAGCATGATCACGGTAAAGGGCGCAATCATCGCATTGCGCAAGGCGTGGCGCAGCACGACTTGGCGAAAGCTGACGCCCTTAAGCCGCGCGGTGCGGATATATTGCTGCGTCATCACCTCGGTCATCGAGGCGCGGGTCATCCGGGCAATATACCCCACGCCGTACAGCGCAATCGTGGCGACTGGCAGGGCAAAGTTCCAAAAGGTGATGTGATCCATCGCCGAAGTCGCCGTGCCCATGAACAAGGTCTTCCCGCCAATCCAGCCCCAACTTGCCAGCAGGGGCGACAACCCCGTAGCGGGTGAGGCCAGCAAGGCCACCAAGATAACGCCCGACACATATTCCGGCGTCGCACTGGTCGCGATCGAAAACGTCGACAGCACCCGATCCGTCCGCGAGCCTTCGCGCATCCCCGCCAGCACGCCGATCACCAGCGCCACCGGCACCATCACCACCATCACGGCCAGCATCAGCCAGCCCGTGGCGGCCATCGACTTGCCCAGCGAATACAGCACGGTTTTCTTGAAAACCGTCGAAAAGCCCCAATTGCCCTGAAAAATCCCGCAATACTTCGGCGCAAGCGCCGGATCGTCGCGTTGGCCAATGCACAACCCGCGCGTCACACCCTTTTCGTCGGTGTTCACCCAGCCCGGGGCCACGCCCAGCCATTCGGCATAGCGGTAAAACACCGATCCGGTGTGGCCATGCTCTTCCAGCCACGAGGCCACAGCCGCATCCGTCATACGGACCGACCCTTCCGAACGTGCCAGTTTTTCCAAATTCGGCGGCAGGTTGGTGAGAAAGAAAACGACAAAGGTCAAAACCAAAGCCGTCACCAGCATCACGCCCAAACGCCGGATCACGAATGCGAGCATGAAAGCTTCCTTGCGTGCCAGACAGGCCCAAGGGCCAGAATGAAAAAAGGCGGGAGCGCTGCTGCCAGCGCCCCCGCCCCGATTTGATCGCTTAGGCCAGCGACCACTGGGCGTGGTGATGCTCCATCGAGGGGTGCATTTCTGCGCCCACGATATTTGCCTTGGCGTGACGGAACAGCGAGCGCCAGTAAGGCTGGATGATATAGCCTTCGTCTTGCAGGATCTTTTCCAAGATCGCTGCCTGCTCGCGGCGCTTGTCAGCGTCAGCCAGTGCCAGTGCCGCAGTCATCGCCGCGTCAAAGTCGGCATTGGCCATGCCGGTTTCGTTCCACGATCCGGTCGAGGTGTAGGCATACTGCATGTTTTGCACAGCCAGCGGGCGGTGGTTCCAGGTGGTCGACGAGAAGGGATACTTCTGCCAATCATTCCAGAAGGTCGAGCCCGGCATAACGGTGCGCTTCACGTTCACACCGGCGTCGCGCAGCTGGGCTGCCACGGCATCCGACGTGTCCAGTTCAAAGCCGCCGTCCAGCGAGATGAACTCAAACTCGGCATCGGCCAGATTGTGCTTGGCCAGAACGTCTTTGACGCCTGCTTTGTCGAAGGTCTGCGGATCAAGCTTGGCGTATTCGGGGTGAACCGGGCAAGCGTGGTGGTTTTCTGCGGTGGTTCCCAGGCCTTTGTAGCCCAGTTCCAGCACAACAGCCGGATCAATCGCGCGCTGAAGGGCAGAGCGGACTTCTTTTTCTTTGTACAGATCCGACGTGGCCGAGTTGAAGCGGCACACGATGGTCGAGGCGGTCACAGCTTCATACTTGGTCCAGCCCAAGGTGTTCAGTTGGTCGATGAATTCACCGGTCGATTCGTAGTTCATGTCAATCTCGTCCGAGTTGGCGAGGTTGACCATGGCCGAAGGATCGGTGCCAAAGTCGATGTAGTGGATTTCGTCCAAGGGCGCGACACCACCCCACCACTTGTGGCTTTCGGGCGCACGCACCAGCGTCATCTTCTGGCCGACCGAGATTTCGCCCGGAACATAGGGGCCGGTGCCAATGGCATTGACCGAAGGATCATCGCCGTCTTTGAACGACGCGTGCACGATAGCCGCCGGATAGTCAGAGATCGCCGCGACCACGGCAATGTCAGAGACCGACATCTTCAGCTCAACCGTGTGGTCGTCGATCTTCACAACCGACCCGTCGCGCAGTTTGTTGACCATGACAGGGTTGCCCTTGTCGTCAACCACAGCCGCACCGGCTGCGTCAACCTTGGCAACCTGCTCGGTCAGGCCGGGGAAACGCGAGGCCATGGCGTTGCCATCGACCGATCCATCCGCCCAACGGGTGAAGTTGAACACCACGTCATCAGCGGTGAAAGCATCGCCGTTGTTCCAAGTCACGCCCGGACGAATGTGCAGCGTGTAGCCGGTCGCGTCAGCATTGGCTTCCCACGATTCCAGCAAGCGGCCTTCGAACGACCCGTCGGGGTTGTACTGGACCAGATATTCCAGCCAGCCACGGTAGACGTTCGCAATCTGCGGCCAGTCTGCCAAGCGCGGGTCTTTTTGCGCTTTGGTTTCCATCGCCACGCGCACAATACCGCCGACTTTCACGTCAGCCGCCTGAGCGGGGGCTTCCAAGCCCAGCAGGCCGTAAGCCGCCACAGCCGACACACCCAAAGCGGTGGTGCGGGTCAGGAACTCGCGGCGGCTCAGTTGGCCGGCCTTCACTTCGGCCAAGTGCATGTCGGCACCCGGATGCAAAGTGGTGATCCTTGTCATATCGTTCATGATCGTCTCCCTGTCGGGCTCTTGCCCTCGATTTCGTTCGTCAGCGGCACCGCTTGCGCGCCCTGATCCGGCGGGCCGGTGTGACGGGCGCGGTGCACGTGCTCACACCTGCATTCCGCACGTTTTCTTGGGCTGCGTCAACGCTTGGATTCGTCGCCCTCTATAACGTTTACGACAAGTATACGCCGCAACAGGCCATTGCTGCGGTGCGGCGAGCCAAGGTTATGCGCTTGCAGCAGCGTTTTTCAGGCCCATCTTGACGTTTGTCTGCGCCTGTTTCCGTTTAAACGGATGACCTGACCATCCTTGCCCACTTCGAATCGGCTAAAGGCCGCGGCGAAATGCGCGCGGCGAGGTGCCTGCGCGATTCTGAAACGCCCGCGTGAAATAAGCCGCCGAGGTAAAGCCAAGGCTTGCGGCGATCACATTGATTGGCAGCTTGGTTTCGGACAAGAGTTTGCGCGCCTCAAAAATCCGGCGGTCTTGCAAAAGATCCATGGCCGACCGGCCGCTGGTTTGCCGGCAGCAGCGCGTCAAATGGGTAGCCGTCACACCCAAATCGGCCGCAAGATCACCCACCCCCGCGCCTGAGCGAAACTTTTCCTCCATCAAAGCCGTAAAGCGCGCCACAAGCCGTCGTGAGGCTTGGTTCTTTTGGCCGTCCTCGCCCAATCGCAGGGCCTGCCGGTCAATCCAAACCGACAGAACCGTCATATAGGCCTTGACCGCCCGAAGATGGCCGGGCTGCTCACTTTCCAATTCGCGCTGAATCGTATCGAGGATTGCATAAAGCTCTTGTTGGGCATGCGCATCGCGTATGCGCAGATGCAGCGGAGTTGTTGGCAGGTCCTCTATCGGATCTTCGCCAAAAAACACTGCCGTGCCAAAAACTTGCGTCCCCACTTCAAAGCCGTGCATCACGCCCTTGGGGATGAATATTCCGTTGTGGGCTGTGTAGCCTCGGGTTTGCCCGGCGATTGTGATACGGCCTTGACCTTTGGTAAACCATAAAAAGCACGGCTCTGCCAAAGACCGCATACCCTCAACCCGCCAGCGATCCGCAGGGGCAATGCGCGGAATGGCACTGAGACGAAACCCTGTTGCGGGCGAAGGTGGTTGCGTCAGAATTTCGAGGATCTCATCCGTTATGCCAATCCCTTAATTACCCTAATTGCGCGAAAGATTCCATTGAAAAATCGCACTTTCGAGAATTATGGTGAACCTTGGGTTGAACGAACCCCCCTTCATCCCGGTATGGCCGATGACCAAGCGGCCATGCGCGTGCGAAACCATGTGCGCTGGCGTTTGGCATATTGGCGCGAGGCAAGAATGGCCGCATGTTTTGCGGCCTCAAGGCTCATGTGTCCGTGCAAATGTGCCACCAGCTCTGGCGCGCCAATCGCGCGCGCCCAAGGGCGTGCTGGCTGCCAATAGGGCAGGGCGGCGCGCACCTCGTCCAAGGCGCCATCTTCCAACATCACGGAAAAACGCTGTGCTATTCTGGCCTCCAGCCAAGGGACGCTGGGCTGTAAAACAAGGGTTTGCACATCACAAATGGGCAAAAGCGCGGCGGGGGTGCTGGCCTGCCATGCCGCCAAACCTTGGCCCGTGGCGCGTTGCACCTCGTAAGCGCGCTGCACCCGAACCGGGTTGTGCACGTCGGTTTTGGCCGCCGTGGCCGCATCCAGCGCCGCCCGCATCACCGCCACCTGCCCTGACAGCCGCAAGTCATCCGCCTCGGCGCGAATGTCGGCGGGAATGGGCGGGATCTCGGCCAAGCCTTCGGTCAGGGCGCGAAAGTAAAGCCCCGTCCCCCCCACAATCACCACGCGCCGATCCAAAAGCCCCGCCACCTCGCGCAGCCAAGCCCCCACCGAATAGTCCTGATCGCGCCCGACATGGCCATAAAGCGCATGGGGCAAAGCCGCTTCCTCTGTGGCCGAGGGCCGCGCGCTCAGTACGCGCCAGCAGTCATAAACCTGCAAAGCATCGGCATTCACGATCACCCGGCCATCGCGCGCGGCAAGTTCCATCGCCAGCGCTGATTTCCCGCTGCCCGTGGGCCCGGCCAAAAGCACCGGAGCGTCGCGCGAAAACCCTTCGATCCCCTTCATCTTGGCCTAAATACTCCGGGGGTGCGGGGGCTGGCCCCCGCTGTGCGTTCGACTGGTTGAACCTTCCTGTCTTTTGCCGCATTTTGCCGCCATTGCCAACAACCACTCACAGCGGGGCCGCCATGTCGAAAAAAGAAGCCAAGATCAGCTATTCCCGCGTCATGCTGAAAATTTCCGGCGAGGCGCTGATGGGCGACCTTGGCTATGGGCTGCACCCCCCCACTGTCACCCGCATCGCACAAGAGGTGAAATCCGTGCATGATCTGGGGGTCGAGATTTGCATGGTGATCGGCGGCGGCAATATCTTTCGCGGCCTGCAAGGCAGCGCGCAGGGGATGGAGCGCACAACCGCCGATTACATGGGCATGCTTGCGACCGTGATGAACGCCCTTGCCATGCAGGCCGCCTTGGAGGCGGTGGGGATATTTACCCGCGTCATCTCGGCCATTCCGATGGATCAGGTCTGCGAACCCTATATCCGCCGCCGCGCCGTGCGGCATCTTGAGAAAAAGCGCGTGTGTATCTTTGCCGCAGGCACGGGCAACCCTTACTTTACCACCGACACAGCCGCCACCTTGCGGGCCAATGAAATGGCCTGTCAGGCGATCTTCAAGGGCACCAAGGTCGACGGGGTTTACGACAAAGACCCCAAGAAACACGCCGACGCCAAGCGCTATGACACCGTGACCTATGACGAGGTGCTGCAACAGCATTTGGGCGTTATGGATGCCAGCGCCATCGCGCTTGCGCGTGACAACGACCTGCCCATCATCGTCTTTTCGCTGGATGAACCGGGTGGCTTCAAAGGCATTCTGTCGGGCCAAGGCACCTACACGCGGGTGCATGGCTAAGACCTGTCTGCCAAAGCGTGGCACGGTTTTGCCCGATAGCCGTCTTTCGCAGCCACCAGATTTGCTGCTAGAAGCGGCGAACAGTTCCACTCAGGGGCGCATCCCCCGACCCAAGACATCTCAGAGGACCCTATGGCGCAAGACGAACTCGACATTGACAGCGACGGCCTGCAACGCCGGATGGAGGGGGCGCTGACCTCTTTGAAAAATGACTTCGCCTCGTTGCGCACCGGGCGGGCCTCGGCCTCGATGCTTGATCCTATTCAGGTCGATGCTTATGGCCAGATGACCCCGATCAACCAGTTGGGCACGATCAACGTGCCCGAACCGCGCATGGTGGTGATCAACGTCTGGGATAAGGGCCTGATTGCAAAGTTCGAAAAAGCCATCCGCGAAAGCGGCATCGGCATCAACCCCATCTCTGACGGCCCCCTGATCCGCCTTCCCATCCCCGAGCTGAACGAACAGCGCCGCCGCGAATTGACCAAGGTCGCCGCCCAATACTCCGAAAGCGCCAAGGTCGCCGTGCGCAACGTGCGCCGCGACGGGATGGACATGATCAAGAAGGCCAAAGCCGCCGGCATGGGCGAAGACGATCAAAAGATGTGGCAAGAAGAAGTGCAAGAGATGACCGACAAGGCCATTGCCCTGATTGACCGCTTGCTTGAAGGCAAACAAGTCGAGATTATGCAGGTCTAGCCCTTGCCGCAGGCACGCGCGGCACGGGGTGGGGAGGCTTCTTTGGGCGCAGACAACAAAACAACCACAGGCGCAAAGCCTGCCGCGTCCCATGTGGCCATCATCATGGATGGCAACGGTCGCTGGGCCACCCAAAGGGGCTGGCCGCGCTTGGTCGGCCACCGCAAAGGGGCCGAACGGGTCAAGGAAATCGTGCGCTGTGCCCCTGATCTGGGCATCGAATGGCTGACGATCTACGCCTTTTCCACCGAAAACTGGAAACGCTCGACCGAAGAGGTCTTGGGCCTGATGTCAATCTTCGCCCGCTACATCGAGCGCGAGGCCGACCGTCTGGCCGCCGAATCGGTGCGGATGCGCTTTATCGGCGACCGCTCGCGCCTTGATACCCGCCTGCAACGCCTCATGGCCGGAATAGAGGCGCGCACGGCCCCCTATTCCCGGCTGAACCTGACCGTGGCCATCAACTACGGTGGCCGTGACGAATTGACCCGCGCCATTCGGGCCATCACCGTCGATGTCGCCCAAGGCCGATTGGACCCGTCGCAAGTGACCGAGGATTTGATCTCGCAGCGTTTAGACACCGCCGAGCTGCCCGACCCCGATCTGGTCATCCGCACCTCTGGCGAGACGCGGACCTCGAACTTTCTGCCGTGGCAGGCGGCCTATGCCGAGTTTGAATTTACCCCCACCTTATGGCCCGATTTCACCCCCGACGAACTGGCCGTGATCTTGCAGCGATTTGGCAACCGCGACCGGCGGTTTGGCGGCGTGGCGCGGGCATGACGGGCAAACCTTCCAGCCCAAGATCACCGGCCACAGCTTCAAGGGCTGCGGGGCGGTGGGGCGATCTTGGGGTGAGGGTGGTGTCGGGGTTGGCGCTGGCGGGCTTGGGTTCCGTGTCGGTGGCGGCGGGTGGCTGGGTCTTTGTCGCCATGACCGTCTTCATTTTTGCGCTGATGGCATGGGAATTGGCCGCGTTGAGCGATCAGCCCACCTATCCCGCCCTTCGGGCCGCGATAGCGCTTTTGGCGGGGCTGGGCTTGGCCTTGGCCCAAGCCTCGGGCTTTGCGGTTGTGGCGCTGGCCTTGGCCCCGCTTGCGCTTGCCTTGACCCCGCGCCGCGACCGGGCGCTGATTGCGGTCTATAGCTTGGCCGTGCTTTTGTCGGCCCATGTGTTTATAGCGCTGGATCATCGCGGCGCGGTGATTGTGGTTTGGTTGGTGTGCATCGTCGTCGCCTCGGATGTTTTTGGCTATTTTGCGGGGCGATTGTTCGGCGGCCCCAAGGTTTGGCCCGCGATCAGCCCGAAAAAAACGTGGTCTGGCACGGTGGCAGGATGGGTTGGCGCGGCTTTGGTGGGCTTGGGCTTTGTGCTGGTTGAGGGCGGCGGTTGGGGATTGGTGCCGATCTCGTCGGGTGTGGCGATGGCCAGTCAATTGGGCGATATGGTGGAAAGCCTGATCAAACGGCGTGCCGGTGTGAAAGACGCCTCGCGGCTGGTTCCCGGGCATGGCGGGGTGATTGACCGCTTTGACGCTTTGATCGGGGCGATTTTGGCGGTTTGGGTGCTGGAACTGATCGTGCCCTTGCCGCTTGGGGGGGGGCTATGACCAATCCGCGGCGCATTTCGATTTTTGGTGTGACCGGATCGATCGGCGAAAGCACGGTGGATTTGGTGCAACGCACTCAAGGCTATCAGGTCGTGGCCCTGTCGGGCGGGCGCAATGTCGCGCGTTTGGCCGAACTGGCGCGCAGCTTGCGGGCAGAGGTGGCGGTGGTGGCCGATGAAACGCTGCTGCCCGATCTGCGCGCAGCCCTTGCGGGCAGCGAGGTTGCGGCTGGTGCAGGCCCTGCGGCGATTGTCGAGGCAGCACAGCGGCCGACCGATTGGGTGATGTCGGCCATCGTAGGGGCGGCGGGCTTGGCACCGGGGCTTGCAGCCCTGACCACGGGGGCGACTTTGGCCTTGGCCAATAAGGAAAGTCTGGTGACCGCCGGCCCCTTGATGCTGGCCACCGCTGCACGCCACGGCGCGCGGATTTTGCCGGTGGATTCAGAACATTCGGCCATCTTTCAAGCCCTTGCGGGCGAGGATATGGCGGCGGTTGACCGCATCATCCTGACCGCATCCGGCGGGGCTTTGCGCGATTGGCCGATGGAAAAGCTGGCCAGTGCCACGCTGCAAGACGCCTCGGCCCATCCCAACTGGGCCATGGGGCAGCGCATCACCATCGACAGCGCGTCGATGTTCAACAAAGCGCTTGAGGTGATTGAAGCCAAAGAGTTTTTTGGCCTGACGCCTGATAAGATCGAAGTCATAATCCACCCCGAATCGATCATCCACTCCGCCGTGGGCTTTCACGATGGCGCGGTGATGGCGCATCTGGGGGCACCGGATATGCGCCATGCGATCGGCTATGCGCTCAACTGGCCAAAGCGCCAGCCTTTGCCCGTGGCCCGGCTGGATTTCGCAGCCCTTGGCAAGCTGACCTTCCGCGCCCCCGATCTGGTGCGTTATCCCGCGCTGCGCCTTGCCCAAGAGGTTATGCAGGCCGGTGGCATGGCGGGGACCGTGTTCAACGCCGCCAAAGAAGTGGCGCTGGATCATTTCATTGCCGGGCAGATTGGCTTTTTGCAGATGTCGCATCTGGTCGAATCGGTCCTCGGGCGGCTTTTGGCCGATCCGCGCTTGGGGCAGGTGGCCACAAGCCTTGACGATGTCTTGCAGATAGACCACCTCGCACGGGGTGTGGCGCGAGATGTGGCCAAGACAGTTTAGAACGGGGTAAGCGATGGATTTTGCTCGCGACATAGCCGAGCTTGCCGGTTCGGCTTGGACCTTGGCCAGCTTTTTGGTCGCCATCGTGATCATCGTGACGGTGCATGAATTTGGCCATTACATCGTGGGCCGCTGGTCGGGCATTCAGGCGGAGGTCTTCTCGCTGGGTTTTGGCAAACGCCTCTTTGGCTGGACCGACAGGCGCGGCACGAGGTGGCAGATTGCAGCCCTGCCCTTGGGCGGGTTTGTGCGCTTTAGGGGCGATGCGGATGCGGCCTCGCGGGCGGACCCTGCCGCTTTGGCGGGGCTGACAGCGGCGCAAAAGCGCGCCACCATGGCCGGAGCGCCGCTTTGGGCGCGGGCGGCGACCGTGGTCGCGGGGCCTTTGGCGAATTTTCTGCTGGCGCTGGTGCTGATTGCGGCGGTGATCCTGTGGAAGGGTGTGGCCGTCGATCAGCCGAT
>JBAXLX010000064.1:0-12814 GCA_037134595.1 Pseudomonadota bacterium | reverse complement strand
GTGCACGATCATCGTGTTGGCGGTGGGAATATCCAGACCCGATTCCACAATGGTTGTGGCCAAAAGCACATCATATTTGCCGTCGTAGAACTGGTTCATCCGGTCGTCTAACTCGCCCGCCGCCATTTGGCCATGGGCGATGCAATAGGTCACTTCGGGCACGTGGGTTTTGAGGAAATCTTCAATCTCGTGCAGGTCGCTGATGCGGGGGACGACGTAGAAGCTTTGGCCGCCGCGGTAATGTTCGCGCAGCAAAGCCTCGCGGATGGTGATGGAGTCAAACTCTGACACATAGGTTCGGATCGACAGCCGGTCGACCGGCGGGGTGGCGATGATCGACAGGTCGCGCACCCCTGTCAGCGACAGTTGCAGCGTGCGCGGGATGGGTGTTGCGGTCAGGGTCAGCACATGGATTTCCGAGCGCATCTCTTTCAGCCGCTCTTTATGGCTGACGCCAAAGTGCTGCTCTTCGTCGATCACCATCAGGCCCAGCCGTTTGAAGCTGACACCCTTGGCCAATAGCGCGTGCGTGCCCACAACGATATCGACCGTTCCATCGGCCAGACCGGCCCGTGTGGCATTGGCCTCTTTGGTGCCCACAAAGCGTGAGAGGGGTTTGACCGAGATGTTAAAGCCGCGAAAGCGTTCGGCAAAGCTGCGGTGATGCTGACGGGCCAGCAGCGTGGTGGGGCAGATCACCGCCACCTGTTGGCCCGACAGTGCTGCCACAAAGGCCGCGCGCATCGCGACTTCGGTTTTGCCAAAGCCGACATCGCCGACAATCAGGCGGTCCATCGGCGAGCCTTTTTCCAGATCGGCCACGACATCGGCGATGGCTGACAACTGGTCGTCGGTTTCGGTATAGGGGAAGCGGGCGGCGAAAGCCTCCCAGATCGAATGGGGCGCTTCCAGAATGGGGGCGTGGCGCAGGGCGCGTTCGGCGGCAACCCGCATCAAACGGTCGGCGATTTCGCGGATACGGTCTTTGAGCTTGGCCTTTTTGGCCTGCCACGCGCCGCCGCCCAGACGGTCGAGCAGGCCCTCTTCATGGCCGTAGCGGCTGAGAAGTTCGATATTCTCGACCGGCAGATACAGCTTGGCATTTTCGGCATATTCCAGCGCCACGCAGGCATGCGGCGCGCCAAGGGCCGTGATCGTTTCCAGACCCAGATAGCGCCCCACGCCGTGTTCGACATGCACCACCAGATCACCGGGGGTCAGGGTATCGACCTCGCGCAGGAAATTGTCGGCTTTGCGCTTTTTGCGCGGCTTGCCGACCATGCGTTCGCCCAAGACATCTTGTTCCGAGATCACCGTCAGATCAGGCGCACGAAAGCCGGCTTCCAGCGGCCAGATCACCAAGAACAGCCCGCCGCGCCCGTCGGGGATATCGCGAAAATCTTTGATCTCTTTGAGGCTCTTGATCTTTTCGTCTTCCAGCAACCCTTTCAACCGCTCACGCGCCCCGTCAGAATAGGACGCAATCACAACATGGCTGTCTTTCAGACAGCTGCGCAGATGATCGGCGAAGGCCCCGAAAAGGCTGACGTTTTCTTGCTGGCGTTCGGGGGCAAAGGTGCGCCCGATGCGGCCATGGGCATCCAGCACGCCCGGGCCGGGGGATTGGGGCAGGGGGGAAAGCTGCACCACGCGGTGGGGGGCAAGGGCCTGCTCCCACGCGGCATCGTCCAGATACAAAAGGTTGGGGGCAGAGGGTTTGTAGACCGTATCCAAGCGGCCCTTGGCCGTCATCGCCTCGTGCCGGCTGTCGTATTGGTCGGCGATGCCTTCCCAGCGCGACAGGCGGGCGGCGGTGACTTGGTCGTCTAGGATCACCGAGGCATTGGGCATATAGTCAAACAGGGTTTCAAGGCGGGCGTGAAAGAAGGGCAGCCAATGTTCCATGCCCTGATGCTTGCGTCCGGCGGATACCGCTTCGTACAGCGGATCGTCCGATCCGCCTGCGCCAAACTCCACGCGGTAATTCTGGCGAAAGCGGGCTATCGCGGCCTCGTCCAGCAAGACTTCCGACATGGGGGCGAATTCCACCGCTGTCAGCTTTTGTGTGGTGCGTTGGGTGGCGGGGTCAAAGCGGCGGATGCCGTCCAGCTGGTCGCCAAAGAAATCCAAGCGCACGGGGCCGCCGCGACCGGGGGGGAAGATATCGACGATCCCGCCGCGCAGGGCATAATCGCCGGGTTCGGCCACGGTTGACACAGGCGAAAAGCCCATATTGGCCAAGAACCGCTTCAAGCGCGCCTCGTCCACGCGGTCGCCGACTTTCGCCGCGAACGACGCGGTTTCCAGCACATCGCGCGCCGGAATGCGCTGGGTCGCCGCATTCAGCGTGGTCAGCAGAACAAATGGCCCCGGCACCCCCGCCGCAAGGGCCGCCAAGGTCGACATCCGCCGTGCACCGATGTCAGGATTGGGCGAGACGCGGTCATAGGGCAAGCAATCCCAGGCCGGAAATTCCAAGATCACGCTGGCGGGGGCCACAACGGCCAAGGCGGCGCGCATCGCCTCCATCCGGCGGTCGTCGCGGGCGATGTGGATCACGGGCTGGCCACGTGCGGCTTCCCGCGCCAAAAGCTTGGCGTCAAAGCCTTCGGGCGCGCCGCCCAGTACGATGCGATCTGCCATGCTTACCTTGGGGCAAAAAGTTGGGCATTGGCATGAAGGCCCAACAAAACGGTGGCCCCCACCGCCAGAATGGCCAGAAATTGAACGGTGCGGCGATGGTCGATCAACAGGGCGATCAAGGCCGCCCCGGTATCTTCGCCCGCCTCGACCCGCAGGGCGGCGCGCAGCGATACATAGCCCAAGGCGCACAGCGGTGCGCACAAGCACAACAGCGCCTGCGCCAAGCCTGACCCGTATACAAAGCCCAAAAGCGCCAAGATCGTGATCGCAAAACTCACAGCCGCCACCAACCAAGGCCCAAACCCGCGCGAGGTTGCCAGCATCCGCCCCGTTGTGATCCGCGCCATGACCTCTAGGTCTTGCAACGCTTGCCCCCCTTTGCGCCGCGCTTTGCGCACCATACCAAACGGCACGCCCAGCCCCCGACGGGTGGCTCTGGTCCAGACGGCGACAAGGCCGATCCAGTACCACAGGTTTGAAAAGGATCGAAGGTCGATGAATTCGACGATCAATTTGTACAAGCTCACCGCGCAGCCCCTCAGAGGTCTTGAGACTTTGGCTATTCCATGTCAGGCAAGCGTCAAAGCTGCAAGCCGTTTTAGAGAGTTCGATGCGTCCGATTTCCGCCCCCCATCCCGCCGCCCGCTTCCGCCGCCTGCGCTCGTCTGCGCCACTCAGGGCCTTGGCGCAGGAAAACACGCTGTCGGTCAATGATCTGATCTGGCCGGTGTTTGTCTGCGACGGGCATGGCGTGACGCAATCGATCGCCTCGATGCCCGGCGTTTTGCGCCGCTCGGTTGATCTGTTGGTTGAGGCCGCACAGGAAGCCGCCAGCCTTGGCATCCCCGCCATCTGCCTGTTCCCCTATACCAAGCCCGAGGTCAAAACCCCCGGCTGTGAAGAGGCGTGGAACCCCGACAACCTGACCAACCGCGCCATTCGCGCCATCAAAGCCGCCGTGCCCGATATTGCTGTGATGACCGATGTCGCGCTGGACCCGTACAACAGCAACGGCCATGACGGGCTGGTGCAAGACGGCGTGATCTTGAACGATGAAACTGTAGAGTGCTTGGTCAAAATGGCCTTGGCCCAAGCCGAGTCAGGTGCCGATATCCTTGGCCCGTCCGATATGATGGATGGCCGCATCGGTGCCCTTCGCCAAGCGATGGAGGCTGCGGGCCATCAAAATGTGGCCATTCTGTCTTACGCCGCCAAATATGCCAGCGCCTTTTACGGCCCCTTCCGCGATGCCGTGGGGGCATCGGGTGCGCTGAAGGGTGACAAGAAAACCTACCAGATGAACCCCGCCAATTCCGACGAGGCGCTGCGTTTGGTCGAACGCGATCTGATGCAGGGGGCCGATATGGTGATGGTCAAACCCGGCATGCCCTATCTGGATATCTGCCGGCGGGTGAAAGACACCTTCGGCGCGCCGACCTATGCCTATCAGGTGTCGGGCGAATATGCGATGATCAAGGGCGCGGCGCTGAATGGCTGGATTGACGGCGAAAAGGCGATGCTGGAAAGCCTTATGGCCTTTCGCCGTGCGGGCTGTGACGGGGTCTTAACCTATTTCGCCATAGATGCCGCCCGCGCCATCCGTGCTGGTAAGGCTTGAAGCCCCCTTTCAGACTTGCCCAAATATCCCCGCCGGAGGCACATCCTGCGCCACAGCAGGGTGCTTGGCGAACAGGCGCTGTCCTGTTATCTTAAGCGTAAGGGGGCTTCAGACCCCGGGCAATGTGAGGCATAAAATGGCAATTTCTCGGCGGAATTTTGTGGTTCTGGGCGCATCGGCCTTGGGGCTAGCGGCCTGCGACAGCGCGATCATGGGCAACGGTGTGAACTCTGACGGTGCGCAAAAGATTGATGCGCGGGTCGAGGCGACCAAGAATTACCTTGTCACCCGCTATCCGGGCGCGCAGTCGCTGGCGCAAAACGCCAAAGGCGTGCTTTACATGCCCTTGGTCACCGAAGTGGGCTTTGGTGTGGGGGCGGCTTACGGGCGCGGGGCCTTGCAGATCAACGGCATGACGGTGGATTACTATTCCGCCACATCCGCCTCTTTCGGCTTTCAGATCGGCGCGCAGCAATATGCCCATGCGATTTTCTTTTTGACCGAGGATGCCTTGCAAAAGTTCCGCTCTAGCAACGGCTGGGCTGCGGGCGCAGGCATTGAATATGCAACGCCCGCCCAAGGGGCCTCGATCGGCAAGGACACGACCGAGCTTGATCCGGTCGTAGCACTGATCTTTGGCCAGCAGGGCCTGATTGCGGGGGCCACCTTGCAAGGTGTGAAATACAGCCGGATCATTCCGTAACGCCGAACGGCAAGGCAAGACGGGCCCCAAGGCAAGACGGGCTTTTCGCCCGTCTTTCTATTTCAAACGCCGGATCAGGCTGGATGTGTCGTTGCGGTTGCCGCCCATGCGCTGGATGTCCTTATAGAACTGGTCCACCAAGGCCGTCACGGGCAGGCTTGCGCCGATCTGGTTGGCGGTGGCCAAGCAGATGCCAAGGTCTTTGCGCATCCAGTCTACCGCAAAGCCGAAGTCGAACTTGTCCTCCAGCATGGTCTTGTGGCGGTTGACCATTTGCCAACTGCCCGCAGCGCCTTGCGAGATCACCTCCACCACAGCCGCCCCGTCCATTCCGGCCTTTTGGCCAAAGGCCAAAGCCTCGGCCAAGCCCTGCACCAGCCCTGCGATGCAGATCTGGTTCATCATCTTGGCCAATTGCCCCGACCCCGCCCCGCCCAGCAGGCGGCAAATGCGGGCATAGCTTTGCAAGATGGGTTCCACCTGCGCGTAATGCGCGGGCGATCCGCCGCACATGATGGACAAAACGCCGTTTTGCGCGCCCGCTTGGCCGCCCGACAAAGGTGCGTCGACAAAGCCTTTGCCTTGGGATGCAGCCACTGCGCCCAATTCGCGCGTCACTTCGGCTGAAACCGTGGTGTGATCGACAAAGATCGCGCCCGTGTCCATGCCCGCAAAAGCCCCGTCCGGCCCAAGACACACCGCGCGCAGATCGTCGTCATTGCCCACGCAAGCCATCACCACCTCGGCCCCCGCAGCCGCCAGCGCAGGGGTGGGCGCGCTGGTCTGGCCGTAGGTTTCGACCCAAAGCTTGGCCTTGGCTGCGCTGCGGTTATAGACCGTGACGCTGTGCCCCTTGGCCACCAAATGCCCCGCCATGGGAAATCCCATAACCCCCAAGCCCAAAAACGCCAGTCTTGCCATCTTTCCCGCCTCGCCAATTGTGCCTAGTTGCGCTTTGGACTAGAGGATCATTCCGCAGCGCGCGTCAAGCACAGCGCCTGCGCAGAGTTGCACCCTCCGACCACCCAAGGATACACCGCCGATGCTGACCGCCTTTCGTTGGACGCTGCGCGTCTTTTTGATTGTCTTGGCTGTGGCGGCCTTGGGGCTGGGCGGGGCCTATTATTTCGTCTCGCGCTCGCTGCCCGATTACAATGCGACTTGGTCGGTGGCGGGCATCGCCGCGCCCGTGGAAATTGTGCGCAACAATGCCGATGTGCCGCATATTTTTGCCGCCAATGACACCGATGCCTTTTATGCCTTGGGCTTTGCCCATGCCCAAGACCGATTGTGGCAGATGACCCTGCTGCGGCGCACGGTGCAGGGGCGCTTGTCGGAAATTTTCGGCCCGCGCACCCTGCGCACCGATGAGTTGATGCGGCGCTTGGATCTGTACGATCTGGCCCTGTCCTCGGTGGCGGCCCAAGACGCCAAAACCACCGCGGCGCTGCAATCTTATGCGGCGGGGGTGAATGCGTGGATCGCGCAGGTCAACAAAGGGGCCTTGGGGCGGGGTGCGCCGGAGTTTTTCTTGTTCTCGTCGCAGATCGACGCTTGGGCACCGGCTGATTCGATTGCCATTATCAAGCTTATGGCGCTGCAATTGTCCTCTCATCTCGACAGCGAGGTCTTGCGGGCGGAATTGTCGCTGACCCTGTCACCCGCCCGCCTGCGCGATATTCTGCCCGATGCGCCGGGGGCTGGGGTGATGGCCTTACCGCAGTATTCCGCCCTGATGCCCGAGGTGATCCCCGGACAAATCCCGCAGCGCATGGCAGAGCTGGATCAACCCCTGTCGCCCTTCCCTTCGGCTGGGATGGCGGGGGCATCGAATGCTTGGGCCGCCTCAGCGGCGCGCTCGGCGGGGGGCGGGGGATTGCTGGCCAATGACCCGCATCTGGATTTCACCGCGCCCTCGATCTGGTATCTTGCAAGGTTGCATCTGTCGAGCGGCGATGTGATCGGGGCGACGATCCCCGGAATGCCCCTTGTGCTCTTGGGCCGCAGCGATTTGTTGGGCTGGGGTCTGACATCCAGCTATCTAGACGATCAAGACATCGTGATGGAAAAGATCAATCCCGACAATCCCGATCAATATCTGACCGCGCAAGGCCCAAAAGATTTCAAACAGGCCCGCACCATCATTACGGTCAAAGACGCGCCCCCCGTCACCATCACCCAACGCTGGTCAGAGGCGGGGCCGATCCTGCCCGACAGCTTTTATGATCTGGGCACCGTCACCCCCACGGGGGCCGTGCCGGCTTTGGAATGGACAGCCCTTGACGGGGCCGACACGTCGATGTCAGCCGCCATGGAACTGATGCGCGCCCATTCGGTGGATGCAGCGATCTCGGCTGCGGCGGGCTTTGTCGCGCCCTCGCAAAACCTGATGCTGGTCGATGCCAAGAACATCGCCTTGCAAATGATCGGGCGGATGCCAAAGCGCAATGCGGCCCACCAAACCCAAGGCCGCATGCCCGCAGCCGGCTGGCAGGGATTGAACCGCTGGGAAGGGTTTTTCCCCTATAGCGACAATCCGGTGGTTAAAAACCCCGTCTCGGGCCTATTGGGCAATACCAACAACAAGATCATCGACCGGCCCTTTCCCAACCATGTCTCGTTTGACTGGGGCGATACGCAGCGCATCCAGCGTTGGCTGGCCCTGATGAAAACCCGCGAGGTGCACACCCGCGACAGTTTTATCGAAGCCCAGCTTGACACCGTCTCGCCCACCGTGCGCACTTTGCTGCCGCTGATCGGCAAAGACCTGTGGTTCACCGGCGAAGCCGCCCCCACAGGCACGCCCGACCGGATGCGGCAAGACGCGCTGGCCCTGTTGGCCAAGTGGAACGGCGAGGAAAATGAACACCTCCCCGAACCCCTGATCGCCGAAGCCTGGCTGCGCAGTTTGCAAGACCATCTGACCCGCGACGAGATCGGCCCCTTGGCAGACGTGATAACCCACGTAAACCCCGATTTCATCGAACGCGTCTACCGCAACACCGACGGCGCTTCGGTCTGGTGCGATGTGGTGCAATCGGCGGCGATTGAAACCTGCACCGATATTGCCAAGACCGCCTTGGATGATGCCTTGCTGCACCTGTCAGAAACCTATGGCCCTGCGATTGAAAGCTGGCGCTGGGGCGATGCACATCAGGCTTTGCACGACCATCCGGTGCTGGGATCGGTGCCGATCCTGCATTATTTCGTCAACATCCGACAAAGCACCAGCGGCGGTGACAATACCTTGATGCGGGGCGAAACGCGGGGCACGGGGGCCAATCCGTATGAGAACGTGCATGGCGGGGGCTACCGCGGGGTTTATGACTTTGCTGATCCGGAAAGCTCGGTGTTTATCATCGCGACGGGCGAAAGCGGCCATCCGCTGTCGCGCCATTATGACGATCTGTCTGAATTGTGGCGGCGGGGCGAATACCTGCCCATGACGCTGGACCCGCAACTGGCCCGAGCAGGCGCGGTTGGCATCACCCGCCTGCTGCCGCAGAACTGAAGCGGTCCGCCTTGGGCGGGCCTTTGCCTCCGGCGGGGATATTTGGGCAAGTCTGAAAGAGCGGTCAGTGCGCCTTTTTGCGCACCAGTAAGATCAGGACGAGGGCGAGGATGGAAAACATCATAACCCCGCCCAATAGCGGCAGCGGGGTGCCATTAAAGGCTTGGCCCACGGGGATCGCCAGAAGCACCGAAGCCACGGTCGAAATCGCCGTGATAAGTGAAGAGGCAAAGCCCGCGATATGGCCCAGATCCTCCATCGCCAGCGCGTTGAGGTTGCCCATCGTCAGGCCCATCATCGCAAAAATTCCGATGGCCCAGAGCAGGAAGGCGGGAAAAGCCAAGACCCCCAGCCCGCCGCTGGCAAGGCCGGTCAAGATCACCAAGGTCAGTGCCACTTGCGCCACATAGGTCGCCACCAGCACACGGCGCATGCCCACCAGCACCACGATGCGCGAATTTATAAAGGACCCGCTGATGGCGCAGAGCGCGATCAGCGTGAACCACAAGGGAAAGCCTGCGGCGCGGATGAAATACTGCTCGAAAATCCCCTGCATCGAGGACAGCGTGGCAAAGAGGCAGGCCGAGGTCAGGGTTTGGCAGGCCGTGGCAATCAGCGCCACGCGGTGGCGTGCCAGTTCTTTGGCCGCCGTCCACAGCAGGCCCGCCCGTAGGGGGCGGCGCGCCTCTGGCCGCAGTGTTTCAGGTTGGCGCAGCACCAGCCACAGGTTGACCACCAGCGCAAAGACGATGAAAACCAAGAAGATGTCGCGCCAGCCCGCCACCAGCATCACGCCCTTGCCCATCAGCGGGGCAACAGCGGGCACAAGGGTGAAAATCATCATCACAAAAGAGACGATTTTCGCCATATCACGCCCCTTGAACAGGTCGCGGATCATGGCCGTGCCCACCGCACGCGGCCCCGCCGCCCCCGCGCCTTGCAAGACCCGCGCGATCAGCAGCGTTTCCAGCGAGGGTGCCGCAAAGCACAAAGCGGCCGAGATCAGATACAGGGTCGCACAGCCGATCAGCACGGGCTTTCGGCCAAACGCATCTGATAGCGGGCCAGAGATCAGCGTGCCAATCCCCATGCCAAAGACAAAGCTCGTCACCACCAATTGTGCAAGGTTGGGCGCATCGGGGGTCAGGGCTGCCGCAATCGCGGGCAGGGCGGGCAGCATGGCGTCGATCGACAGGGCGACCGTGGCAAAGAGCATGGCGTTCAGCGCCACAAACTCGCGCTGCGAGAGGGGTTTAAGCATTTGCCACACTTTCTGGGTTTTGCGCCATCCGCGCCAATTCGTCGATCACCTTGCCCCACATATCGGGCGGCTGCGCGCCGGACAGCACATATTGGCCCGCAATCAGGAAGGTTGGCACGGCATTGACCCCGCGGGTGCGCGAATGCGACTCGCGCTGTTGGATCAGGTCGATGTCGGCGTCTGAGGCCAGCAAACGCTCCACCACGCCGCGCTCTAACCCCGCTTCAGCGCCCAAATCCGCCAGCGCGGCCAGATCGCCAATATCGCGCCCCTCGACCCAATAGGCGCGCATGATGGCCGAGACCATTGCTGCCTGCCGCCCCTCTAGCCCCGCCCAGTGGATCAGGCGGTGGGCGTTGAGCGTGTTGGGGATGCGTTGGGGCACGTCGGGGTCCATCACCACGCCCGCCTCTGCCGCCATATCCTTGAAGCGCTGATGAATTTGCCCCAGCTTTTCCGTCCCGCCAAAGCGTGCCGCTAGGTACTCGCGCTTGGGCACACCTTGCGCCACCATATCGGGGTTGAGCTGGAACGGGTGCCATTCGATCTGGAAGTTATGATCCGGATGCGCTTCAAGCGCGCGTTCCAGATTGGCCTTGCCCAAATAGCACCACGGGCAGACCGGATCAGAGAAGATATCAAGCTTTACCATCGCGGCCCCCAAGCAATCTGCGGCCCTGTGTCATGGTGCCGCAGGCAGAGGTCAAGGCTTAAATCGCCCTGTCCTTGGGCCGCAACGCCAGCCAGATCAGCGCGCCACCGGCCAGCACCAAGAACGGCAGCATCGCCAAATTCACCGCCTGCCAGCCCGCCTGCACCGACCCGCCCGAGCAGTTCATCAACCCGCCGGAAGAGAAGCTGGCCAATGTCACCCCGCCAAAGACCAAGAAGTCGTTTAGGCCCTGCATCCGGCCGCGCTCTTCCACGCTATGCGCGCCCGTCAGCATGGTCGTGGCCCCGATGAAGCCAAAGTTCCAGCCAATTCCCAGCAGGCTGAGCGCGATATAGAAATTCTCAAGCTGCACGCCGGCCATGGCGACGATCCCCGCACTTGCCAAGATCACCAAGCCGATGGCCATGACCCGCTCTACTCCGATGCGGGCGATCACATGGCCGGTGAAGAACGACGGGATAAACATGGCCAGCACATGGGCGGTGACAACATTGGCCGCGTCCGAGGTGTGATAGCCGCAGCCCACCACCGCCAAAGGCGACGAGGTCATCACCAAATTCATCAGCGCATAAGACACGGTCGCCACAATCACCGCGACCAGAATGCGCGGGGTGCGGATCAGCTCCCACCGCGTGCGCCCGCCCGCTTTGCCGGTGCGCGGCGCGGGTTTGGCGATCTTAAGGCCGGCAAACAAGAACACCCCGACCGCGTTCAGCGCGATCACCGCCATATAGGTGCCCATGAAGGGCACCGCCATGCTTTGGGCCGTCACCTTGACCAGTTCCGGCCCCACAACCGCCGACAGCAAGCCCCCCGCCATCACCCACGAAATCGCCTTGGGCCGAAAGGCATCCGACGCGCTGTCAGCGGCGGCAAAGCGGAAAAAGCCTTGCGAGGATTGGTAAACACCCGACAAAAACGCCCCGACCAAAAACAGTGGGAAAGAGTGGATCGACAGCCCATAAGCCGCCACGGCCCCGCCCAAAGCGCCGCCAAAAGCCCCGACCACAAAGCCCACACGCCGCCCGTACCGCGCCATGAGCGCCGACAAGGGGTTCGCCGACAACATCGACCCGATCACCATCACGCTGATCGACAAGGTCGCCAGACAGGCATTGGGCGCTAATTGCTTGCCAGCCAGCCCGGCGACGACGAAGATCATCGGCATCTGCGCACCCAGAATGGCTTGGGCGGCGACCAGCACCAGCACATTGCGCCGTGCGGGGCCATCGGTGTCTTGAACGGGAAGGGTTTGTTCCATGGAGAGAAGGCGTAAGGGAGGCGGCTTGGCACGGCAAGGGCGAAACCTTGGGCGTGCAACAGATTTTCTGCGAAAATCTTGGCGGACAGGCTGCGCCCTATGACAGGCGCCCACATCGGACGGGTTATTCAGGGGCCAGACTGCGTGGCCGAAGGGGTCGATTGGCTTGCCGCGAATGATCCGGTGATGGCGCAGATCTTGTCGCAAACCGGCCCTTTGCCGCTGCGCCGCGGGCCGGAGGGCTTTGGGGCGCTGCTGGATGCGATCCTTGGCCAGAAGGTGTCCACCGCCTCGGCCAAGGCACTTTGGGTGCGGCTGGACGCCGCAGGCCTGACGCAGGCCGAAGCGGTGGCGGCCACGGCCGAGCAAGACCTGCGCGCCTTGGGCCTGTCGCGCCAAAAGGCGCGCTATGCCAAGGCTTTGGCCGAAGCGCGGATTGACTACGATGCCCTGCGCCTATGCCCCGACACCCACGTCATCGCCACCCTGACCGCCGTGACAGGCATTGGCCAATGGACAGCGGAAATCTATGCCATGTTCGCCCTTGGCCGTGCCGATGTCTTCGCCAGCGGCGATCTTGCCCTGCAAGAGGCGGCACGGCTGGCTTACGGCTTGCCCCATCGCCCCACGCCCAAAGCATTGGCAGCCCTAGCGCAGCAGTGGAGCCCATGGCGCGCGGTTGCCGCCCGCGCGCTTTGGGCTTACTACCGCGTGGCAAAAGCGCGCGAGGGGATCAGATGAGCAGAGTTCTTCGATTCGGCCGTAAGGCCGCCCTCTCGGGTGTGGCCAAAAGCCTTGTGGTCTTTGTGCATGGCTATGGGGCGGACGGGGCGGATTTGCTGAGCCTTGGCGATGTGCTGGGCCCCTATCTGCCCGACACCGCCTTTGTCGCTCCCGATGCCGCCGAACGCTTGCCCGGCGCGCCCTTTGGGCGGCAATGGTTCGCCATCCCGCGCTTTGACGGGGCCAGCCATGCGCAAGCCGCCGCGGGACTAGAGCGCTCCTCGCAAGACCTCAGCGAATTTATCGACCAGCGCATGGCCTATGAAGGATTGGCACCGCAGGCCGTGGCCTTGGTGGGCTTTTCGCAAGGGGCCATGCTGTCCTTGCACATGGCCCCACGCCGCGCGGCCCCCATTGCCGC
>JBAXLX010000063.1:0-13107 GCA_037134595.1 Pseudomonadota bacterium | reverse complement strand
CTTCACGCCCTGGAAACGACTCGGAAGAAA
Organism: Pseudomonadota bacterium; assembly: GCA_037134595.1. Lineage (GTDB taxonomy): Bacteria > Pseudomonadota > Alphaproteobacteria > Rhodobacterales > Rhodobacteraceae > Stagnihabitans. The sequence goes on along the minus strand of JBAXLX010000063.1, from coordinate 13,077 downwards.
GCCGCTGTGCCATTGGCGCGCGGCCTGTGGATTTGCATTTGAAAGCCCTAGAGGCGATGGGGGCCGATCTGGACCTGCGCGATGGTTATGTCCATGCCAAGGCTCCCGGTGGGCGGCTGCGCGGGGCTGTGGTCGATTTCCCCTTCGTCTCGGTCGGGGCCACGGAAAACGCTTTGATGGCCGCGACTTTGGCCAAGGGCACCACGGTGCTGAAAAACGCAGCGCGCGAGCCGGAAATTGTCGATCTGGCCCGCTGCTTGCGCAAAATGGGCGCGCAGATTGACGGCGAGGGGACCTCGACCATCACCATTCAAGGGGTTGACCGTTTGAACGGGGCCACCCATCCGGTGGTGACAGACCGGATCGAACTGGGCACCTATATGCTGGTGCCCGCCATTTGTGGCGGTGAGGTCGAATGTCTGGGCGGCACTTTGGACCTTGTCGGGGCCTTTGCGGAAAAGCTGGATGCGGCGGGGGTGTCGGTCACGCAGACCGAGCGCGGCTTGAAAGTTGCGCGCAAGAACGGCCGCGTGCGGGCGGTGGATGTGGTGACAGAACCTTTCCCCGGCTTTCCCACCGACCTGCAAGCGCAGATGATGGCGCTCTTGTGCACGGCAGAGGGCACTTCGGTGCTGGAAGAGCGCATTTTTGAAAATCGCTTCATGCATGCCCCCGAACTGACCCGCATGGGCGCCAAGATCGAGGTACATGGCGGCACGGCCAAAGTCACGGGTGTGCCACGATTGAAAGGCGCGCGGGTGATGGCGACCGATCTGCGCGCCTCGGTCAGTCTTATTCTGGCGGCATTGGCGGCTGAAGGGGAAACAGTTGTCAGCCGAGTTTACCACCTTGATCGCGGCTATGAGCGGCTGGAAGAAAAGCTGCGCGCCTGTGGGGCGCAGATTGAACGGATCAGCAAATGACCCAAGATGCGCGCTTTCAAGACGGCGATGATGCTCCCCTTAGGTTGATCGCCCAAGAGGCGGGCGATTTGCAGGTTTTGGCGTCTTTGGTGCAGGATGCGGTCTTTCCCATCCACGAGATGACCTTTGCCAAGCGCCAGCACCGCTTTGCGCTGCTTTTGAACCGCTTTCGCTGGGAAGACAGCCCTGCCGCCCGCACCGCGGGCCGCCCGTTTGAACGGGTCCGCAGCCTGTTGGTGTTTGACACGGTCTTGGGCGTGCGCAGCCAGAACATCGACCGCAGCGACACCGCGACGGTCCTGTCGCTGCTCTCGCTCAACTTCACGCCCAACGACACAGGCGGCGTGGTGGATCTGATCTTGGCCGGTGGCAGCACCATCGCCCTACAGGTCGAGGCGCTAGAGGCCACGCTGACCGATGTCAGCCGCCCATACCGCGCCAATTCGGGCCAAGCGCCCACGCACACCATTTGAACAGGGGGATAGAATGGGCAGACTAACAGGCAAAACGGCTTTGGTAACAGCGGCAGGTCAGGGGATTGGCCTCGCATCCGCCCTTGCCCTGCACCGCGAGGGGGCGAAGGTCATCGCCGCCGATATCAACGCCACATCGCTTGACCATTTGGCCAGCCTTGGCCTGCAAACCCGCCTGTTGAACGTGCGCAACAAAGCCGCCGTCGAAGACGCCGCAGCCGAAATCGGCGGCTTGGATATCCTGTTCAACTGCGCAGGCTTTGTGGCCGCAGGCACGATCTTGGACTGTGACGAGGATCAATGGGCCTTTTCCATGGACCTCAACATGACGGCCATGTACCGCATGTGCAAAGCCTTCCTGCCGGCCATGATCGCCCAAGGCGGCGGGTCGATCATCAACATGGCCTCGGTTGCAGGCTCGGTCATCGCAGCACCCAACCGCTTTGTCTATGGGGCCACCAAGGCGGGCGTCATCGGCTTGACCAAATCCATCGCCGCCGATTTTGTCACCAAAGGCATCCGCGCCAATGCTATCTGCCCGGGCACTGTGGAAAGCCCCTCGCTGGATCAGCGCCTGCGCGACACCGGCGATTACGAGGCCGCCAAAGCCGCCTTCATCGCCCGCCAACCCATCGGCCGCATCGGTAAGGCCGAAGAAATTGCCAATCTGGTCGTCTATCTGGCCAGCGACGAATCCAGCTATACCACCGGTGTCGCCCATGTGATCGACGGCGGTTGGGCCAATATTTAAGGGGGGACTAAAATGAAACTTCTGCGCCATGGCCCGACAGGGGCCGAACATCCCGGGATGCTGCACACCGACGGCACGATCCGCGACCTGACCGGCCTTGTGCCCGACATCGGCGGGGCGGTCCTGTCGGATACCGGCCTTGCCATGCTGCGGGGGCTGGATGCGTCCTCCCTGCCCGTGGTTCCCGCCACCACCCGCCTTGGGCCCTGCGTGGCGGGCACGGGCAAGTTCATCTGCATCGGCCTGAATTACTCTGACCACGCCGCCGAAACCGGTGCCAAAGTGCCGGTCGAACCGATTATCTTCATGAAGGCCACCTCGGCCATCTGCGGCCCCAACGACCCGATCATCATCCCCCGCACGTCCGAGAAAACCGACTGGGAGGTGGAATTGGCCGTCATCATCGGCAAACCCGCCAAATATGTGGCCGAGGCTGACGCGCTGGATTATGTCGCAGGCTATGCCATCACCAATGACGTGTCCGAACGCGCCTTTCAGGCCGAACGGGCGGGCCAGTGGACCAAGGGCAAATCCTGCGACAACTTCGGCCAGATCGGCCCCTATCTGGTGACCCGTGACGAGGTCGCCGATCCGCAAGACTTGGCCATGTGGCTGACGGTCAACGGCGTGACAAGGCAGAACGGCTCGACCAAGACCATGGTTTACGGCGTCAAACACCTTGTCAGCTACCTGTCGCAGTTCATGACGCTGCATCCGGGCGATGTGATCTCGACCGGAACCCCGCCCGGCGTGGGTCTGGGCATGAAGCCGCCGCAGTTCCTTAAGGCGGGCGATGTGGTGGAATTGGGCATTGCAGGTCTGGGCCAACAACGCCAAGATGTGATCGCAGACTAACAAACCCTGCGCGGGGCCTAGGATTCCAGGCCCCGCGCGACGATTTGATGACGCATTTAACCTTTCCGAAGGGCTTTGGCACCAAGCTAGGCCCGAATTTGAATGAAGTGATTATAGGGGGGTGGGGGCAAAACCCCGACCTGTGGGCCATGAACCATCTGTTTTACGGCGATAATTTGCAGGTGCTGCGCGACAGCATCAAAGACGCCTGCATTGACCTGATCTACCTGGACCCGCCCTTCAACTCGAACGCCAGCTACAACATCCTGTTCAAAGGCCCCGCCGGCGGCAACTCTGCCGCCCAGATCGAGGCCTTTGACGACACATGGCACTGGAACGACAGCGCAGAGACGGCCTTTGGCGATGTGATGCGCGGCGGCAATGCGGCAGCCTCCACCATGCTGCGCGCCATGCGGTCCTTCTTGGGCGACAATGACATGATGGCCTACCTTGCCATGATGGCCGTCCGCCTGATCGAGCTGCACCGCGTGCTCAAACCCACGGGCAGCCTGTATCTGCACTGCGACCCGACCGCGAGCCATTACCTGAAGATTTTGCTGGACGCGGTGTTTGGGGCGGAGAATTTCAGGAATGAGGTGATTTGGAAGCGGACCAGTGCGCATTCGGCTGCTAAACGTTGGGGAGACGTCCATGATACACTTTTGTTTTACGCGAAATCGCAAAACTCTATTTGGAACCCCGTGTTCACTGAATATGACGCAGATTACTTGAAGCGTTATAAATCAACAATCAAAGGTGAACGGCCTTGGGCAGATTACGACATGACGGGGCCGGGGACTCGAGCAGGGTTCTCTGGAATGGCATGGCGGGGCTACAACCCTACGGCCAAAGGATTGCACTGGAAGGCGAATAACGAAGCAGTAGTAGAAATTCTCGGCGTTGAGGCGGCCAAATCACTCAACACTATCGAAAAACTGGAAATCTTAGAACAAAATGGCCGCATTCACTGGCCAAAAAATGGGGGGTTCCCACGCTTCAAGCGCTACGTTGGTGCTGGTCGGCCTATTCAAGACGTCATCGAGGACATTCCCCCACTTAATTCCCAAGCCCAAGAACGCCTCGGCTACCCCACCCAAAAACCTGTCGCCTTGCTGGAACGTATCCTCAGCGCCTCGTCCAACCCCGATGATGTGGTGCTTGACCCCTTCTGCGGGTGTGGCACCACGGTGCATGCCGCCCAAAAGCTGGGGCGGCAGTGGGTCGGCATTGATGTCACCCACCTTGCCATCGGCCTGATCGAAAAGCGCCTGCGCGAGGCTTTCCCCGATGTGCAATTCGCCACCCACGGCGTGCCCCAAGACATCGAAGGCGCGCGCGATCTGGCACGGCGCGGCCAGTATCACGAGTTTGAAAAATGGGCGCTCAGCCTGATTGCCGCCCAGCCGGGCAATATGGGCAAGAAAGGCGCCGATAAGGGCATCGACGGCAACCTGTTTTACGGCCCCAAATCCGAAGGCCGCGCGATTGTGTCGGTCAAAGCCGGCGAGAATGTGAACGTCGCCATGATCCGCGACCTGCGCGGCGTGATCGAACGCGAAGGGGCAGGCGTGGGCGTGTTTTTGACCCTGACACCCCCCTCGCGCCCCATGATCACCGAAGCCGCAGGCGCGGGCCTGTGCCAGATTGCAGGCTTCGCCTCGGTCCCGCGCATCCAGATCGTCACCGTCGAAGACGCCATGCGCCTGCGCGACCGCGCCATCCGCCTACCCTCCCGCACCGCCGCCTTCAAACAAAGCGCCCGCGATGAGGTGGCAGGCTTACAGAAGTCACTCGACCTGTAGATTTCCCCCTTGCCCCCAAGCCCCCACACCTTTAAACAAACCCCGTCGGAGGCGTGGCTGAGAGGCCGAAAGCACTCGGTTGCTAACTGAGCAAGGGGGGAACCCCTTCGTGGGTTCGAATCCCACCGCCTCCGCCATTTTGCAGCACAAACTGAATTGAAGCGCGCCCCCAGGTTGACCGCTAACCCGTTAAAGTTCCACGAAGTTAAGGGGTTTGCCGCAAGGTCCATGCCGGATGGCTGGTCAAAACTGGCAAAATTTGCATCACACTGTGCAGCACAAATTGCGACACGGACCGTCTTGCCAAGTATGAGGCGTTCGGCAATGATCTGACCATGAAATTGACCCTCAGAGAGCAAACCTACCATATCCGCAAGCGGGTGCCGCGCCGGTATCAGCGCGTCGAGGAGCGCGAGTTCATCTGGCTCTCGCTGCACACCGATAGCGAAAGCCACGCCAAGCAGCGCGCTCCGATCATCTGGCAAGAAATGATCGAGGCTTGGGAGGCCAAGCTGGCCGGTCAAACCGATGATGGCGATAAGCGCTTGGCCATGGCAAAAGAACTTGCGGCGCGGCGCGGGTTCCGTTTCATGTTCGCCCCCGCGGTTGCGCGATTGCCAGACGAGGAATTCGCAAAACGAATGGAATCCGTGGTGACGGCCAAGGGAAATATTGATCTGCCAGAAGCCGATGCTGTCTTGGGCCTTGTCGACAAGCCCGCTATGACGATCACCCGCGCCTTGCAACGGTTCTGGGTCATCGCCAGTGCCAAGACCATCGGCAAGAGCAACGACCAAATCCGTCGCTGGGAAAACCCCCGCAAGAAAGCCGTGGCCGCCTATATCAAGGCTGTCGGAAACCAAGAGCTGCAAGACGTTACCACCGCTGATCTGGTGGCCTTCAAGACCGTCTTGACCAAGCGCATTCAGGCGGGCGAGATCACGGCCAGCAGTGCCAACAAGGATCTGATCCACCTGATCAGCACCATCCGCGATGTCGCCCGGGCCGAGGACATTGCGCTCAAGTTCAACGCTGAAAAACTGATGTTCAAGCAGGACGGCGACAACACGCGGCCGCCATTCAGTGCCGATTGGATCAGAGACAAGATCCTTGCCCCCGGCGCACTGGACGGGCTGAACCTTGAAGCGCGGTGCATCCTGCTTGGCATGATCAACACCGGCTATCGGCCAAGCGAAGGGGCCATGCTCACGGCGGCCCACATCCATCTGGACGGGAAGGTGCCCTTCATCCAGATCGAGGCCGTTGGTCGCACGCTCAAGACCAAGCACAGCCGCCGTGTCATTCCGCTGGCCGGTGTCAGCCTTGAAGCCTTCCGGCAATGCCCAAACGGGTTCCCGCGCTACGCCGACAAAGCAGGGATGAGCGACACGATCAACAAGTTCCTGCGCGAAAACGGGTTGCTGCAAAGCGACCGGCATAGCCTTTACAGCCTGCGACATAGCTTCGAGGACCGCATGTTGAGCGTCGGTGTTGACGAGCGCATCCGCCGCGATCTGATGGGCCATGCGCTGCAACGGATGGGTTACGGTGACTGGGCTGCGATGGATCATTTGCTGGCCGTGGTGGAGTCTGTGGCGCTTTGATCGGAGATGCGCTCACCGCAGAATGGCCCGAATTTCGGCCAGAACAAACGCGATTGCGGTATCGACCATGAGAACTGGGATGCCCGTATTTCGTGCCACCGCCTCATCCAAGTCGATTCTCGTCACCTTGTTGGTCTGTCCCATGGATTTTCCTTTCACGATTGCTGTTGTTCGATGGTGTAGTCCTTGAGACAATTCAGGCCGGCGACTTGGCTGCACTGGCATTTGCTGGCAAAGCGCCAAAACAGCCCAGACCGAGTGCAGGTCAAAAGCCGTTGCGTCGTGGGACCCCCTCCCACTTGATGCACGACAATCCGCGACGTGCTGCCGTCAGACTGGATCACCGAAAAGACGGAATGGTGGGTGAACCCGACCGGCACCTTTGTGATCGGCGGACCAGACGGCGATGCGGGCCTGACAGGCCGCAAGATCATCGTTGACACTTACGGCGGCGCCGCCCCGCATGGCGGCGGTGCGTTTTCCGGCAAAGACCCGACCAAGGTCGACCGCTCTGCCGCCTATGCCGCGCGCTATCTGGCCAAAAACGTGGTCGCCGCAGGTCTGGCTGACCGTTGCACGCTGCAGGTCAGCTATGCGATTGGCGTGGCCAAACCCCTGTCGATCTATGTCGACACGCACGGCACCGGCCTTGTCGAGGAAGCCCGCATCGAACAGGCCGTAGCCCAGTGCATGGACCTGACCCCGCGTGGCATCCGCGATACGCTGGGGCTGAACAAGCCCATCTACGCCCGCACCTCGGCCTATGGCCACTTCGGCCGCGCGCCCGAGGCGGACGGCGGATTTTCGTGGGAGAAGATCGACCTCACCGAGGCCCTGAAGAAAGCCGTGTGACACGGGGGGATGGGCCAAGGGTTAGACCCTGTGGCCCATCCCATTTCACTCAAAAGCGGCGCATCGGCGGGCCACGTACCCCTTGACCCTCCAGCCCGTCTCTACTATTTCCTAAAATGTGACGCGGGCGTTGTGTAAAGGTAAGACCTTTGCCTTACAAGCTAAAGACACGGGTTCGATTGCCGTCGTCCGCTCCATAGAATTGTAAAAAAACGTGTGGTGTTTAAGTTTGGGGATCTGACGGAATGCCACGATATGGCGCAACGCTGGTAACATCACTGCTGACATGTGTCGTCTAGAATTGCATCCTGACCGGCGCTCACGCCGAAGATCTTTATCAAGGTGTGATCGGAGGATGGATAGGCCGAAGGCGGCCAACCAAGGGTAAATTCCTGGTGGTTTGCTGATAGTTGAACTATGTTACAAATCGCAAAAACGGTTGGCATTCCGTGCCAACGGGCTTACGTTAGTGCTGGGAAGGGTTGCGAGAAACATCAGCGAATCGATCAGATTCCGTTGTGAGATCGAAAGTGATTCCGGCGAAAGCGAAACTTTTGTCTTGCCAAATCTGATAAAATGTCTTTAAGTTGCCTTGCGAAAAATCCATATTAAACTATTTCTTATGACGGAGACATTGATTTGGAATATCTCGTTCACATGGGTTACAGCAAAACTGGATCAAGTTTCATTCAATCTGCCTTGGCGAGAAGTGATCTGGCGAGGCATGGTATCTCATATCCGATTGACCAGAAAACGCGAGAAATGGCGAGGATGGGAAAAATAACCTCTGGAAATTTCTGGCCTCGAGCGGGTGCAATTGAGGCATTGGTTGACGAATTTGTGAAGTCGGGCCTGGATAGGCTCTTGATTTCCAGTGAATCTATCTTCGATGTAATCGGCGCGAAAGAAACAAAATTCATTGGGCATCTTCGGGCATTCTTTCCAGATGCAAAGATCAATATGCTCTGCTTTGTTCGCGATCCCGTAGATCATGCGATTTCCGCATATCAGCAAATGGTAAAACGAGGTGGATATCGTGGATCATTCAGCGGCTCTCTTTTGCAATACGACGTAATCCCGAAATGCAGGACTGTATTTAGCCGATTGAAAGATGCAGACGTTTCATTTAAAGTTTTCAACTATAGTCGTCATGAAAAGCGCATAGCGCTAGACATTGAAGATTGGCTTGGTCTGCCGTCTGGAAGTTTGGAGACGCCTCTGGTGGATCGCGTGAATCGATCGATGACTCGAGCTGAACTGAAGTTGCAATCAGAATTTAATAAATACTTCGGTGCTTTTGCTTCGCAGATTATCAGCGACCCTTTGTGTAATCTGTTGCCAAATGTGAAGTCAGAAATTCCTGAAATAAGCCTGAAAGAACTTTCCGAATTTGTTGATCGGGTACGAGATGATCTTCAAAAAGCCAAATTAGAAGATTTTATGCCTTCGGAAGAAGTACCACTCTTGCTAGATGCCGAAACATATTTATCTCAATTTGCTGTTTCAGAACAAAATCATGTTTATGGGTTTTCTGCGCATCAAATCGAGATAATCGTCGAATCCATAGCAACCAGCTTGCACAAGTTGAAAACAATTACAGATCGCGGCGATCTTAACTGAATTCCTGTTTGCTTGCTATCGCAAGTATGAGTGTCGAGCACAGTGGGTTCGTGGGTCGATAATTTTTTCAAACACCGAGCAAATATATCCTATCACGTTAATCGTCCAACCAACCTCGGCGGGGCGGAAATCACATGACCGAAACCGGGACTGTCGCCACCTGCCCCGTCAGTGCCCCCGGCCACCCATAAACCCTACAATGCGCCGCAACCACATCGCGCACCGGCGGCACACCCGGAGAGTTTTCCGCAAGGCGGGCGTGCAGACCATCTTCGGTCATGCAATGGTGCATCGTCTCCATCAGGCTGACCGGGTCGCCAACGTCAAACAGCAGGCCGTCGATGTCATGTCGCACCCGTTCGCCAACGCCGCCAATATTGCTGACCAAAGGCGGTTTTTTGAACATATAGGCCTCCGACAGGGTCAGAGCGAAAATCTCCCACCAGACCGAAGGGATGATCACCCAATCAATGCGCCCCATACGGGTTGGCAGGTCGCCCATCGCATAGCTGCCGTTCAGGTTTACCTTGATCTTCGGTTCAAGGTCCGGCGCCAGTGCCATGAACCGCTCGAACCGCTCTTTGAGCGCGGGCGAGGCGTAGTTCAAATTGGCACCGTTTATATCCAGCGTCAAAGGGCTTGTGTGGGTATTGTCATAAAGTTCTAGGGCGTCGAAGACCACCTGAATGCCCTTTACATCCACGAGTTGACCGAAAAACCCAAAGCGGTTGCGCTGCCACTGTGTCGCGGGCTTTTGGTAAGCCACGCGCGCATCAGACGTGGAATAGTCTTGCTGGGCATTGGTAACGACATGAACCTTATTGGCCGGCAATCCCCAGTCTATATAACGGCGGCGCACAAAATCTGTCGGGGCGATAAAGGCGTCGAACACCGAAAATGCGTGCTTCACCCAGTCGTCGCGCAACTGGAACATCTCGGGCGAAATATCGGGAAAACATTGGTGGCAGCGCACCGCTGAGGACATTTGACACAGGTTCTTGTCCGAACGGCGGATCATATGGCCATCCGCCTTGCAGATTCCCAAAAATTCATGCAGCGTGAGTACGATTTTGGCATTCGGACGCACCCGACGGGCGATCAAAAAAAGGTCCAAGCCCAAAGTCATAAAATGATGAAAATGGATCACATCGGGTTTAATGTCGTTCAAAAATGTCTCGAACCATTTCAAGGCACGAATGTTCAAATTCCGGTAAGAGGTATGTTCAAAGCTGTCTGACAAAAATAGATATTCGTTCGGGCGGCCGTCAAATCCTGTTATGATTGCCCCCGGTTTGAACAGCGCCCGGTCGATGTTCGGTTCGCAGGAGGCGAGGAAGAATGCATCAATCCCAGCCTTGCGGGCGCCTAGAAATAACTCGTAAGCTGTTTGTTGTGCCCCACCCCGGACCGATTCGGGATGAAACAGGCTAATCATCAAAATACGTGGCTGGGCCATCAATCACTTTCCTTGAGCTTTATACCCCAGGACCGCGCAAACAGCCACCTGTTGTATAAGCCTGAGCCAATATGTTCGGGTTGCTTGATCGATCCCATGCCCTCGTAATGCCAATAGGACAGGGCGGGATCCAAAATAACACGCCCACCGGCCTGATTGACCCGCAGGCACAAGTCAGCGTCTTCATAATGGCCGAATATATAGTCGGTCGAAAAGCCATTCAGCCGTTGATAGAGGTCTTTTTCAAGAACCAAAAGCGCGCCTGTTAATGCCGGCACTTCGCGCGCGACAGGCACGGACGAATCGGGAAACCCCTTGCGGAAATGCTCAACGGTCCAAACCGGAACGCCACAGAGCGCTGACAGTTTCTGGTCTTTGTCAAAATACATCCCCTCGTGCATCACGCTGCCGTCGGCGTAGTACAACTTACCGCCAAGGATGTCGTTCCCAGGCGACGATTGGCCTAATTCCCGCAGGCGATCAACTGCGGCCCTGTCACGGGGGAAGACATCGGGGTTGATTATGGCGACGGTGCGCCCGCGTGCGGCCGCGACACCAACGTTATTTGCGTAGCTAAATCCCGTGTTCTGATTCAAGCTGATCAGCCGAATGTCCGCACCAAAGACATAGCTTGCAAGTTCAGCATCGCGCATTAAAACCCCGTTGAGGTCTGGGCTGTTGTTGACAAAGATGAATTCGAATTCTGTGAGCGTGCTGAACTTGGCAAATTGAGAGACCAGAAGATACAAAAAGTCCGGAAAGCCGTAGAGGACGCAAATCAGGCTGACCGAAACATCTTGCGTTCGACCAAAATGGCTGCTGTTTGTCACCGCGCGCTGCGCCGATAACTGCCGGTGCAACTTCCCGATGATTTCCCCAAGACCACCATCGAGGTCAGAGAAGGATCTGGCGGTCAAATCACCCATCACCGAGCGGCGGCCAAAAGTTGCCAAGACCGTGGCGAAAAAATCGCTGGAGCTTTGCGGAATCCGACGTACAAGGTCGAACGGAACGCCCGATTCATCCTCAAAAACAAATGATAGGGCGATTTTGTCCAGATGCTCTGGGCTGCCAAACCCAATCGCCCAAAAGCCAAATTCGCCGGGTTTGGACACCGCCAGATGGCTGTCCACATCCGTTCGCCGGATGCGACCCATTGCAAGACTGGCCCTTTCGCCACTGTCATAATCCAACATCGACAGACCGACGAGGCGCGACTTGCGGTCATCAACCCAGCCCTCGATCAAATATGCACTTCCTGACACGACCACTGCATCGATGCCAAAGCCAAGCGCGGCATCCTCGGCGCGATAAATTCTGCTGATTTTAAGTTCGCCCGCCTGCCGCGTGGCTTCAACTCGGCCTTCAAAGCTTTTCACCACTGTGTCATGCACAGCATGAAGATTGCCCGAAAGATCAAAGCGCCCATCTAAAGAAACTGGCGCATAGCCGGGTATCTCAAACACGCTGCCGGTTGCGCTGGGTGCTAGAGCAACCACCAAGCCAGCGCCGCCCGGAACACGCAGGCATTCAACAAAAACCTCTTCGCGCCAGACACCATCGGCCGTGTCATTGAGCACGAAGCCACCCCGGATTGGGACATATTTGATATGGAGAGCGACTTCATCCCCGCGATTCAAATTGACGTGTGCTCTGGAAATAAGGGCTTCGTCGCTAAAATGGAGCGTAAACAACTTCCATTCAAGGTCGATGGCGGGTGCACCATCCAAAGAAGCCGAGGATTCGACATGAACACGCGGCTTGGCAGCTTTTGCCCTAGGTGCGGGCGACTTTATAACCGACGTCGAATTGGCCATATCAGACCCGCGCGCAATTTAACGACATGTCACCCACCGCTAGCCCTTTAATAGGTCAGAAAACCGCCAACCATCGCGCGGCAATCGGCCTTCGGCGAAACCCGACGTCTCGAAGTGGGTCTGGCAAGAAGGCGTCCTACCTTCAAGTAAGGCGACGGCGACATCCGGATAGGCGCGGGCGTAAAAAAAACCGTCGACCTCTACCAGACACGGCAAGCGATTTTCAAAAAAACCGAAGTTGAGGTAATGCGAATGCAGATCTGTTATCTCACCACGCAATTCCGCGTCTTGAATGTCTGGATTGCGTTTTCTATAATAATCCTCATCGAACTGGATTTTTTCAATCTGCGGACGCAACAAAACAGTCAGATACCCTCGATCCAATGTTACGAAGTCATTCGACACCGTCAGGATCTTTCCAAAATTAACCAATTCAAAATATGGCGATATCACCGCGTTCAACATTCGTGTACACGTCCTTTATAAATTTTTATTAATCAATACTATCAAATTCAAGATTGCCCATCAACCTTACAATAATCGAATCGGGTCATGATGTCAACTAAAATTTTGCACTGCTTCTAACTTTCGGGTATTTTATGTACACCTTAAGGAATTCGTAATTCTATTTCCGGTAGTCTGTGTGGGGGGTTCTGGTCGATCGTCTGGCCCGCGGCTCGGCAGTTGGGGCAGGGGTCATCACTTGGCATTTTTTCCTCCATTTTTTGGCCTAAAATGCGCTACATGTTTTGCATCACACTTTGCCGCACATTTTGGTTGACGCTTATCAAAATAAAGCTGTAATTTTTTGATTCTTTAGGTTAGGTGCGAAGGAAAGCAACTCCCCCACTTACCCCCGCGAAAGCGTTTGAACCGCCCCGGATTTGCCGGAGACCTTCAACCTGACTAAGGATGAGGGCTATG
>JBAXLX010000062.1:0-13495 GCA_037134595.1 Pseudomonadota bacterium | reverse complement strand
GCTTGGCAGGGCTTGATCGAGCGTTTGATCAGATCGTCACACAGGCTTTCCAGCTTGGCGCGGGTCAGCTTGACCACCAAGTGCAACGGCTGGCCAGAGTTGCGGTCCATGCTGATGAAGGGCTGGTTGATTTCGGTCTGCGAGGACGACGACAGCTCGATCTTGGCCTTTTCAGCCGCCTCTTTCAGACGTTGCAAGGCCATTTTGTCCAAGGTCAGGTCAACGCCGTGCTCTTTCTTGAACTCATCAGCCAAGAAATTCACGATGCGCATATCGAAGTCTTCGCCACCCAGGAAGGTGTCGCCGTTGGTCGACTTTACTTCAAACAGGCCGTCGTCGATTTCCAGAATGGTGATGTCGAACGTACCGCCACCAAGGTCATAGACCGCGATGGTTTTGGTTTCTTTCTTGTCCAGACCGTAGGCCAAGGCGGCAGCGGTCGGCTCGTTGATGATGCGCAGCACTTCAAGGCCAGCAATCTTGCCGGCGTCTTTGGTGGCTTGGCGCTGGGCGTCGTTGAAATAGGCTGGCACGGTGATGACGGCTTGGGTGACGGTTTCACCCAAATAGGCCTCAGCCGTTTCTTTCATCTTTTGCAGGATGATCGCCGACACTTGGCTGGGCGAGAACTTTTCGCCGCGCGCTTCCACCCATGCATCGCCGTCGCTGCCACCGGCGCTGACGACTTTATAGGGCAGGTTTTTCAGATCTTTTGCCAGCATCGAATCATTCGCCTTGCGGCCAATCAGGCGCTTGACGGCGAAGATGGTGTTAGAGGCGTTGGTGACCGCTTGGCGCTTGGCGGCTTGGCCAACCAGACGCTCGTTCTCGGTGAAGGCGACGATCGACGGTGTGGTGCGCGCGCCTTCGGAATTTTCAATGATACGGGGTTGGCTGCCATCCATGATGGCGACGCAAGAGTTGGTGGTTCCCAGGTCGATGCCGATGATCTTGGCCATGACGTTCCCTTTTCTTAGGCGAAGTTATGAAGCGGACCCCATCAGGCATCCTGCCTCGTTCCCAAATTGAACCGTCAGACGGTGTTTTGACCACACCCCCTTTCGGCTTCGTTGGGTATATAAGGGGGGGTCGCGGGTGCTGCAAGCGCCGCCAGAGCAAGAAATTCGCCTGAATTTGCCCGAAACGGCAGATTTCTTGCCAAGCCGCCCGCCTGCCGCAGAAACGAGGTTCCATCACGTCGATTTCTTGCGCATGTGATGCAAAGGGTTGGGCTGGGGTGACGGGATAACTTGCTGTTCGTCCGCAGTTTGGCGATAAGGACGCACGCTGCGGCAAGGGGCACAGGGTCTGTGCCAATCTCGTGGCAAAGGAGAGTTGATGGATTTTGATCGTATGATTCCGGTGTTTCGCCGGCTGGCCCTCCAAGCAGGCGCGCGGATTTTGCAGGTCTACAACAGCCCCGATTTCGCGGTGAAATCCAAAAGCGATTCCAGCCCCGTGACCGAAGCGGATGAGGCGGCGGATGACCTGATCTCGGCCGGATTGCGCGCGGCCTTTCCAGATTTGGTGCTGATCACCGAAGAACAGGCGGCAAGCCATGAACAGCGCGCGTCGACCTTTCTGATCGTTGATCCCTTGGATGGTACTAAAGAATTCGTGCAACGGCGCGGCGATTTTACGGTGAACATTGCTTATGTCGAAGACGGCATCCCGTTGCGCGGGGTGGTTTATGCCCCGGCACAGGATCGGCTGTTTTATACGCTGGCAGATGGCACCTCGGTCGAAGAGACGGGCGCGTTTGACCACGATCTGGTGGGCGATTTGCACCGGCTTGCCGTGGCCAAGCCTGACATGGCGGCGCTGCGGGTGGTGGCCTCAAAAAGCCACCGCGATGCGGCAACGGATGATTACATCGGCAAATATGCTGTGGCAGATATGAAAAGCGCAGGGTCAAGCTTGAAGTTCTGCTTGCTGGCGACTGGCGAGGCTGATCTGTACCCCCGCCTTGGCCGCACGATGGAATGGGACACCGCCGCAGGCGATGCCGTTTTGCGCGGCGCTGGCGGGCATGTGGTGCGCTTTGATGACCACAGCCCCTTGACCTATGGCAAGGCGGGCTGGGATAATCCGTTCTTCATCGCCTACGCGCCCGGAGTGGATTTGCAAAAATGACTGTCCTGATCGCCATTCCTGCGCGCTATGCCTCGACCCGGTATCCGGGCAAGCCTTTGGTAACATTGCGCGGGCCGGATGGCGACAAGACCCTGATCCGGCGCAGTTGGGAAGCGGCGATGACGGTGCGCGGGGTGGACCGTGTGGTGGTTGCCACCGATGACGAACGTATCAAAACCCATGCCGAGGGTTTCGGGGCCGAGGTGGTGATGACCTCCTCTGCCGCGCAAAACGGCACCGAGCGCTGCGCTGAAGTGGTGGCGCAGTTGACCGGCTTTGATGTGGTGGTGAACCTGCAAGGCGATGCGCCGCTGACGCCGGCATGGTTTGTCGAAGAGCTGGTTGAAGGCTTGCTGGCCGATCCGCAGGCCGATATCGCAACGCCCGTGCTGCGCTGCGATGGCCGTGCGGTGGCGGGGTTTCTGGCTGACAGACAGGCAGGCCGCGTGGGCGGGACGACAGCGGTGTTCGGCGCGGGTGGGCACGCCTTGTATTTTTCCAAAGAGGTGATTCCCTACACCGGCAAAACCTACGGCGCAGCCGAACCCACGCCCGTGTTTCACCATGTCGGCGTCTATGCCTATCGCCCCGCAGCCCTCGCCGCCTATCCGAGTTGGCCCACAGGCCCCTTGGAGACGTTGGAAGGGCTAGAGCAGTTGCGATTCTTGGAACAAGGGCGCAAAGTGCTTTGCGTTCAGGTGCAAGCGCGCGGGCGGCAGTTTTGGGAGTTGAACAACCCTTCGGACGTGCCTATGATCGAAGCGATGATGCGCGATATGGGTCAGTTTTTCGCGAACGGTCGTCTTTGAGAGAAATTTAGGCGGATATGTGCTAAATTAGACGCAAAAAAGGTTTTGAAAATCGCACTTTCCTGGGCTAGTGGTGTTTTCCAGATTAGGGTGCAAAGTTTTTGTTCGGATGTTTGCGCGTCAGTTCGGCGCCAAGGATAGATTGGATAAGGACCATGGCAGCAGTTCGAACGCGTCGTATCCAGAAAGTGACCAAGGCAATCTTCCCCGTGGCCGGCTTGGGCACAAGGTTTTTGCCAGCCACGAAGTCGATCCCCAAGGAAATT
Organism: Pseudomonadota bacterium; assembly: GCA_037134595.1. GTDB lineage: Bacteria > Pseudomonadota > Alphaproteobacteria > Rhodobacterales > Rhodobacteraceae > Stagnihabitans. The sequence goes on along the minus strand of JBAXLX010000062.1, from coordinate 10,287 downwards.
CTGACCTTGGTTGATCGCCCGCTGATCCAATACGCCATTGACGAGGCACGGGCCGCAGGGATCAAAGAGTTTATTTTTGTCACCTCGCGCGGCAAGTCGGCCTTGGAAGATTACTTTGACCATTCGCCCGAACTGGAAGCGACCCTGCGCCGTGCGGGCAAGGACGCGCTGTTGGAAATCTTGCGCGAAACCAATATGGACTCGGGGGCCATTGCCTATGTGCGCCAAAACCGCCCCATGGGTTTGGGCCATGCCGTCTGGTGCGCGCGCCGTTTGATTGCCGATGAGCCCTTTGCCGTGTTGCTGCCCGATGACGTGATCGCCGCCGAAAAACCCTGCCTGCAACAAATGGTCGAGGCTTACGCCCAAACCGGCGGCAATATCGTCGCCGCGATGGAGGTGCCGCTGGAAAAAACCTCGTCTTATGGGGTGTTGGATGTTGAACAGGATATGGGCGCGGTGGTTGCCGTCAAAGGCATGGTTGAAAAGCCAAAACCGGGGGAGGCACCGTCAAACCTTGCCGTGATCGGGCGGTACATCCTGTCACCCAAAGTGATGCGCAATCTGGACAAGGTAAAGCCCGGTGCGGGCGGCGAAATACAGTTGACCGATGCCATCGCGATGGAGGCTGACACCCCCGGTGCTGTCTTTGGCTTTCGCTTTCGGGGCCAGCGGTATGATTGCGGCACCAAGGCGGGCTTTTTGCAGGCGACAGTGGCCTTTGGCCTGTCGCGTCCCGATCTGCGAGACGAGTTCTCGGCTTACCTGAACGATATGGTCGCTTTGCAAAAGGCGGCGCAGTAAAGGTTTCACGGGGCGGGTGATGCGCGGTGGGCCATGAGCCGCGTCTGCCCTTGCTGCACAATTTGGCCGTTTTGATTTTCAACGCTGACAGCCAGCGTCAGCAGTCCCCTATGCGGGCCAGCCGCCCGCTTTGCCGCAACGGTCACAAGGGCGCGGATGCTGTCGTTGGCAAAAACCGGGGCGCGAAAAGCCCAATCCCAGCCAAGGCTGGCAAAGGTGGCAAACTGGGCCAGGGCGGTGGCTTTTAACCCTTCCACCAGCGACAAGATCAACAGGCCATGCGCCACGCGCCGATCAAAGCCATGGGCGCGCGCGCCTTCGTCTGACAGGTGAATGGCAAAGCGGTCTTGCGTCAAGGCGGCGAAGGCGTCGATGGCTTGGGGCGTCACTTTGGCCCAATCGGTCAGCAGGCAATCGCCGGGCTGCACCTGATCAACCCTGTAAAGGCCCGGGGGCAACATTTAGACAAGTCTCATGTAAAAGACGGCCCAATCGGGCTGCGCCCGCAGGCCATTGGCACGGTGTTGCCCAAGCGCCCCGCTGGCGCGGCCAATGAGCTTGGCCGGACGCGTCCTGACCCTGTGCAGATTTGCGATCAGTGGGGCCATTGTTTGTGCCTTGGTTTTATGCGCTTTTGCCATCGCTGTGCGGAGGCGATCTAAAGGGAAATGTGGTAAAATGCCAAGCAGACTCTATGGCTTGCGTGCTTTGCTTGGTGCCGCAAAAGTCTTGGCTTGCCTTGATCAGCGGGACCTGTGTGCCTGATAAGCGGTTTTCGGGAAGTGGCCGTACCGGACTGGACCAAGGCTAACAGCGCCGTGCCATTCCCCCACCTGTAACCGCCCAATCCAGCCGACCCCGTCAGCCGCCTGTTTTGACAGATCGCACCTTGCCTCTGCCCGCCCCTTTTGTCACGCTTGGGCCAAAGGGGTCGCAAACCGGCGCTTTCTTTTTCGCGCAGGCCCTAGCCTGCATCCAAACCGGAGGCTTTTATGTCAAACGATCCCTTGTTGCAGCCCTACAACCTTAAACACCTGACCCTGCGCAACCGGATCATGACGACCAGCCATGAACCCGCCTATCCCGAAGACGGCATGCCCAAAGACCGCTACCGTCTGTACCACCTTGAACGCGCCAAAGCGGGGGTGGCGATGGTGATGACGGCAGGCTCTGCCGCCGTCTCGAAAGACTCGCCGCCGGTTTTCAACAACGTTCTGGCCTATAAGGATGAGGTGGTGCCATGGATGCGCCGCATCGCCGATGACTGCCACGAGGCGGGGGCGGCGGTGATGATCCAGCTGACCCACCTTGGGCGGCGCACGCGTTGGGACAAAGGCGATTGGCTGCCCGTGCTGGCCGCAGGGCCCGCCCGCGAACCCAGCCACCGCGCCTTTCCCAAGGTGATGGAAGATTGGGATATTGCCCGCGTGATCAACGACTTCGCCGATGCCGCCGAACGGATGAAAGAGGCGGGTCTGGATGGGGTAGAGTTCGAATGCTACGGCCACCTGCTGGACCAGTTCATGTCGCCCTTCACCAACGCGCTGCCCGCGCCCTATGGCGGCAGCCTAGAAAACCGCGCCCGCTTTGCGATGGAGATGTTGGCCGCCGTGCGCAAACGGGTCGGTGAAAAGTTCCTGCTGGGGATGCGCTATACGGCGGACGAGGCGGAAGCCGGTGGCATTGACGCCAACGAAGGCGTGGCGATTGGCAAGATGTTCCGCGACAGCGGCATGGTCGATTTTCTTAACATCATCAAAGGCCGCATCCACACCGATGCCGCCATGACCGATGTGATCCCGATTCACGGCATGAAATCGGCGCCGCACTTGGATTTTGCTGGCCGTATCAAGGCCGAAGTGGGCATGCCCACCTTTCACGCCGCGCGCATTCCCGATGTGGCCACGGCGCGGCATGCCATCGCCTCGGGACAGTTGGATATGGTGGGCATGACCCGCGCCCATATGGCTGACCCGCATATCGTGCAAAAGATCATCGAAGGGCGCGAGCATGATATCCGCCCCTGTGTTGGGGCCACCTATTGCCTTGACCGCATCTATCAAGGCGGCATGGCGCTTTGCATCCACAACCCCGCCACGGGCCGCGAAGAAACCATGCCCCACATCATCAAACCTGCCGCCACCAAGCGGCAGGTCGTGGTGGTGGGCGCTGGCCCCGCAGGCTTGGAAGCCGCACGGGTCGCCGCCGAACGCGGGCACAAGGTGACGGTGTTTGAAGCGGCACCCGAAGCGGGCGGCCAAGTGCGCCTGATCGCCCAAACCAAACGCCGCTCCGAGATGATCGGCATCACCGACTGGCGCTTGGCGCAATGTGCGGCGTTGGGGGTAGAGTTTCGCTTTAACACTTGGGCCGAGGCAGAGGATGTGACCGCCTTGAACCCCGATGTGGTGATTATCGCCACGGGTGGCCTTGCCCAAAAGGACATTCTGGCCGCTGGCAACGAGCTGACTGTTTCAGCTTGGGATATCCTGTCAGGCGATGTGAAACCCGGCCAAAACGTGCTGCTTTATGACGATGCAGGGGACCATACCGCGCTGCAAACGGCCCAGCTTCTGGCCGAATCGGGTGCCGTGGTCGAGGTGATGACGCCGGACCGCACCTTTGCCCCCGATGTGATGGCGATGAATCTGGTGCCCTATATGCGCGCGATTCAGGATAAGAAGGTGACCTTTACCGTCACCTATCGGCTGACCTCGGTCGCCAAAGAGGGCAACCTGATGAAGGCCACCATCGACAGCGATTACAGCAAACTGGGCATCACGCGCAGCTTTGATCAGGTCGTGGTCAACCACGGTACCGCGCCGCTGGACGAGTTGTATTTCGCGCTGAAACCGCGATCGGTCAATCTGGGGGCTGTGGACTATGACGCGCTGATTGCCGGACAGCCTCAATCCTTGGGCGGAGGTCCGGCGGGCTTTCAGCTGTTCCGCATCGGCGACGCAGTCGAGGCACGCAATATCCATGCCGCAGTTTATGATGCGCTCAGATTGATTTCCGTCGTGTAACAGGTTTTAAAGTGCCGAAAATACAATCACAGCCTGTATTGTTTACAATTTTCTGGCTAAATTTGCTATAAAAATTGGAACCTGCCTCAAAAAAGACAAAAAGGTTATTTTAATACAGTCCAGACCACCAACCGATGTGACCCCTTTGTCATATCCCAAAGTGACCTGGAGATAAGAGTGTCTTTCAGCCTTAAGCCGTACGACCTTGTCGATGTTGTTTTGTTGTCCTCTGGCCCTCTGTCGGCCTTGGCCAGCCGTCAAATGGCCCGCCAGTTTGACTTGCCCCTCGCCTCGGCAGAGGCGCTTTTGTCACAAGGCAGCGGGACAGTTGCTACACAATACCCGCAAAACAGCGCCAAAGCGGCCATTCGTCTGTTGGCAACCTTGGGCGTGCGTGTGGCAACTGTGCCGGTGGGTGGCAAAGCCTTACCTGACCTGTTTGATCTTTGCCTGCATCTGACCGACCTGCGGGCTGCGGGGTTTGTCGAGCAAAATCTGCGCGATTTGGGCCTTTGGGGCGCACCTGATCGGCCCGATTTTTCTGGCCCCGGCGGGCTGCAGATCTGCAATGTCAGCGAGGATTTGGCGAGACGCGCGCTTTTGACTTTGTCGGCCGCAGCGGGCGTCGATGTGATTTCATGCCCGCAAAATGACGCGCTCTACGACCTTTTTGTGACTTCAAGCCAAAAAAGGTCGGATCTAAGGCCGCAGCTCAGACACTTGGCCGAAATGGGCTGTCACGCCGCGCATCCTTGGCCTGCCATCGCAGTTGACCTTGATCGCCAAATGCTCGCCCATTTTGAGACACGGTTTGCAAACCATGGTTTGGTCTGCGTCAATCAGGCCTTTCAACGCTATGATCTGGTCTTGACCGGGATTGGCGACGTCTCGATCCGGGACTTTGTCGATTTTCTCACGGTACGCGGCCATACACCGTCGGTGGCATTTGACGCCGTGATGAACGATAAAGGTTTAAAGATCGAATACGCCCTGAGCCGAAAGGCCGCTGAGCGGTTCGTGGCGGATTACACCATGATTGGCTTGCAGGTGAGGGCAGAATTCGTCGATCGACAAGAGAAAGTCATTAAAATGATGCAAGTTAAACCCGGATTCACCAAAGTCTTCTAAGCTCGGCCTTGGGTAGAATTCGGGTGTGGAAATGGCTGGGCAGACAAATGCCGCGCCAGCTATCATTAAGCGGAAGAAACGTGTCGTCGCAGGCCGTCACCACGGTGGAGCGTGGAAGATCGCTTATGCCGATTTTGTGACGGCTATGATGGCCTTCTTCATGCTGATGTGGCTGTTAAGCGCGACGACAGAAGATCAACGCAAAGGGATTGCGGATTATTTCAATCCGGCGGTGCATATCACCAATGCCGCCTCTGGCGGAGATTCGGTGCTGGCGGGCACCTCTGTGTTCAAGGACAAGACGCTGGCCCAGACGGGCATCGGACAAATCTCCGGTTTTGCCGAGACATCCGATGGTGCCGATACACAGGCTGCCGTTGACCAAACCGCGCAATATGCGCGGGTGCAGTCGGCGCTTCAGGGCAAGGGGGGCGAAAGCCAGACGATGGAGCGTCTGCTAAGCCATGTCGTGAGCCAAGTCACCGACGAGGGCCTGGTGATCGACGTGTTCGACACCGCTGACAGCCCGTTGTTTGAGGCTGACACGGCTGAGCCGACTCCCACGTTGGTCGCGCTCTGCGCGCTTTTGACGGATGTTGCGGCGATGGCCACCAACACCATTGCCGTGGCGGGTCATGTCCGATCTTACCCCGTTGTGCTGGTCAACAATCCCGTTTGGGACCTGTCAGCCGCACGCGCTCAAACGATGCGGCTTTTGTTGCAAAAAGCAGGGTTGGATCAAGGCCGCATCACGCGCATCAGCGGACATGCCGACCGCAAACCTGCGACCGCCAATCCGATGGCCGTGCGCAACAACCGGATCGAGGTGATTTTGCTGCGACGGGATCGTTAAACGCCTATCATTTTATCTGTTAGCCCTTTCTTAAGACCAAAGGCGCAGTCTGCAAGTGGAAAAGTTAGCTGCAGAAAGGCGCTATAGATGACGATCTCTTCTTCGCTGAATGCGGGGGTGGCAGGGCTGAACGCGAACGCCAACCGCCTGTCCACCATTTCAGACAATATCGCAAACGCCTCTACCTACGGGTACAAGCGGGTGACATCTGACTTTTACTCTATCGTCATTCATGGCGATCTCAGCACGGCCTATTCCGCTGGCGGGGTGCGATCGACCACGCACCGCTTGATCGATGAACATGGGCCGTTGTTGGTCACCTCTAATGCCACCGACCTTTCTTTGGACGGGCGCGGCTTTATGCCGGTGACGTCCATAGATGCCGTTCACCGTGGCGATTCAACGCTGCCAGTCAGCCTGGCCACGACCGGGTCTTTCAAGCCCGACGCAGATGGCGTCTTACGGACCACAGCCGGTCAAGTGCTGATGGGGTGGCGGGCCAATGCAGATGGCTCGATGGGAACCTACTCACGCAACACAATGTCCGGGCTGACCCCGGTTCAAATCGCCCCAAACTTGCTAGAGGCGAATCCGACAACCACCATGACCTTGTCGGCCAACCTGCCCTCTAGCGCCACCAAAGCTGGGGCCAACGGGCAAACCTATACAATGTCGGTGCCCTATTTCGGCAACCTTGGCGGGCAAGAATCGCTGGATTATGTGTTCACGCCCACGGTTCCCCAATCCGGCCATGCCGCGACGAACACTTGGACGATGCAAATCTCTGACAGCGCCTCGGGCGGGGCGGTGATCGGGACTTACACCGTCACTTTTGACGGTACCCAAGGGTCTGGCGGAACCATTGCCTCGGTGACAGCGCGCAACAACAGCCCGGCTTATGACAGCACCAGCGGTGTCATTTCCTTGACCACGGGCGGCGGGCCCTTAGCTCTGAACATCGGAATCGTTGGAGAAAAGGGCGGATTGTCCCAGTTGGATGCCAACTTTTCGCCCATAGGCAAAGCAACCAACGGCAGCCCTGTGTCGCGCCTGATCAGCATCGAAATTGACGACAGCGGCCTTTTGCATGCCAATTACGGTCAGGGATTTTCAAAAGTTGTCTACCAAATTCCCGTGGTCGATGTGGCAAATCCCAACGGCTTAGCCTCTGTTTCCAACCAAACCTATAACATCACAGCCGAATCGGGGCCGTTTTATCTGTGGGATGCCGGCGATGGGCCCACAGGAAGCGTGATCGGCTATAGTATGGAGCAATCGACCACCGATGTGACATCGGAATTGACGAGCCTGATCAGCACGCAGCGCGCCTATTCGTCAAACGTCAAGGTCATCCAGACCGTGGACGAGATGCTGCAAGAAACCGCCAACCTGAAACGCTAGGGGGATTAGGTGAGCTTCGGCACAGCCTTTGCAAGCGCCCTATCGGGGCTGACCGCCGCCTCAAAGGCGTCAGAACTGGTGTCGTCGAACATCGCCAACGCCACGACCCCGGGTTACGGTCGCCGCGCCCTGATCCTTGCGGCGCAGATCACGGGCGGCAACGGCCAAGGCGTCAAAATTGTCAGCGTCAATCGGGCCGAGGACCGCCCCCTGCTCAGCGACCGAAGGCTGGCGCAATCTGCCCAAGGCGATGCCCAGACGCGGCTAGATTTTCTAACACAATTGCAAACCTTAATGGGCACCCCCGATCAAGCGACATCGCTGAACGGGTGCGCTGCGGCCTTTCACGCTGCCCTGACATAGGCCACGTCCCACCCCGAATCAGACGCTCGGCTTGGTACAGTCGCCTCAACTGCCAAAGCCCTGGCCAGCGGCCTGGGCGCGATTGGCGCCGCCATCCAAACAGCGCGCACCCGCGCCGATGCGGAAATTGCAGGCCAAGTGCGGCAGCTGAATGACGCCTTGGGCCGCGCAAGCAAACTGAACAGCCAGATCCAAACCGGCTTGGGGTCAGGACAAGATACCTCGTCCCTCCAAGATCAGCGGCAACAGATCATCGACCAAATCGCCCAGATCGTACCGCTGAGAGAGGTCGCCCAAAATGACGGGACCGTCGCCCTTTATACCACCGGCGGGGCGGTTCTTCTGGACAAACTGCCTGCGGTCTTCGGCTTTACACCCACGGCCGCGATTTCTGCGCCTATGACGCAGCAGTCGGGTGGCCTTTCAGGGTTAACCCTGAACGGTCGGGCAACCCCAACGGCCGGGAGCGGCTCGTTTCTTTTGGGCGGCACTTTGGCGGCCAATTTCGCCCTGCGTGACGATCTTGCTGTCAGCGCGCAGGCCCAAATTGACGCTGTTGCGCGCGATTTGGTGGAACGCTTTCAAGACAGCGGTCTTGATGCGACCCGCGCCGCTGGCGATGCAGGTCTGTTTACCGACGCTGGCAACACATTTTCCCCAGCCAACGAGGTTGGATTGGCCCAGCGTCTGGCCCTGAACCGCAAGGTTGACCCCGAACAAGGCGGTGCTTTGTGGCGACTGCGCGATGGTTTGGGGGCGACCACGCCAGGCCCGCCTGGTGCCAGCGCCTTGCTGTCGCGACTGAACGCGGCTTTGACGGGAAGCCGTCAAACCGCCTCGGGTGCATTTTCCCCAGGCCAGCGCAGTTTTTCTGTCCTGACGGGCGATCTTGTGTCGAACACAGCGGCAAGCACCCTTTCCGCCCAAGGCGAGGTGACTTTTGCCACGACACGGCTTGCAACCTTGACCTCGCTAGAGGCTGAGGGCGGTGTCGATTCCGATTTTGAAATGCAGTCCTTGCTGCAAGTTGAACAAAGCTACACAGCCAACGCCAAGGTTTTAAAAGCGGTTGGGGATATGATGCAAACTTTATTGGATATGTAAGATGCACAGCCTGAGCTTGGGCGACTTGTCGCAAACCCTGATCTTGAACCGGCACAATGTGCGCCTGAAGTCAGACCTTCAATCTTTGACGACCGAATCAACAACAGGCATGGTTGCTGACCAATCGGCTCGGTTGCACGGCAACTTTGCCCAAATCGCGGGCATTGAAAGCAGCTTGACGCTTCTCAAAGCCTATCGAAACGTTGGCGCAGAAACCCAAAACAAAGCCAATATGATGCAAAAGGCCCTCAAAACCGTTCAAGATCAAGCCGCCGCTTTGAGCCGCGACCTTTTGACGGCACCAACCGGCCTCACGCGCGCGCAGGTTGACGGTCTGGGCGTAAAAGCCGCGCAGGGATTGGACCTTGCGATGATGGCGTTGAACACAAGTCTTGGCGAAAACGCGCTGTTTTCGGGACAAAAAACGGCGACACCTGCTTTAGCCAGTTCAGATCAGTTGCTGTCCGCGCTGTCGACGGCCATTTCTGCGGCACAAGCCATCTCCGCCTCTCAGGTCGAGGACGCGGTAACGACTTGGTTTAATGCCCAAACGGGCTTCTCGGCCGTGATTTATCAGGGAGGCTCCCCTTTGGCCCCTGTGTCTGTCAGCGCCGATCAAACGGTGCAGTTGGATATCACGGCCGCCGACCCGGCGATCGTTGATACCCTCAAAGGCCTTGCCCTCGGAGCACTTTTGTCGCGCGGCATTCTGTCTGGCAGCGATGTCGCCCGCGCCGATCTGGCCCAACGAGCTGGGCAGCACCTGATGGACGCACAAGTGCCCATGACGTCCCTGTCTGCCAGGTTGGGCACAGTGCAAGCCTCACTCAAAGACGCCACCACCCGCAACGAAGCGGAAGACGCCACTTTGCAAAATGCCCGGCTTTCGCTGCTGTCTGTAGATCCCTATGAAACGGCAACAAAAATGCAAGAAATGCAGACCCAGTTGCAAACACTTTATGCGATCACCGCACGCGCCGCGCGCCTGAGTTTGGTAGATTTTCTATGATATTGCGGGCATTTTTGATCGGTGTCATTGGCTTTCTTCCTGAGGTGGTGAGCGCTGAGTCGATTAGGATCAAGGACTTAGTTGAATTTGACGGTGTGCGCGGCAACGATCTGGTGGGCTATGGTTTGGTCGTGGGTTTGGCGGGAACGGGCGATGGGCTGCGCAATTCACCCTTCACAGAAGAAATTATGTCCAATCTATTGGAACGGCTTGGCGTGAACGTAACGGGCGAGCAGTTTCAGCCCAAAAATGTTGCGGCAGTTTTTGTGACGGCTTCTTTGCCTCCCTTTGCACGGGCGGGCGGGCGCGTGGATGTGACTGTGTCAGCCATTGGCGATGCCAAGAGCCTTTTGGGCGGCACGCTGGTGATGACGCCCTTGAATGGCGCTGACGGCCAGATCTACGCGGTTGCTCAAGGCACGATCATAGCGGGTGGAATTTCGGCCGAAGGCCAAGGGGCCAAAGTGACCCAAGGGGTTCCGACTGCTGGAACAATTCCAGCTGGGGCCCATGTCGAACGCGAGGTTCAATTCGATTTCAGCCAGATGCATTCGGTTCGGCTTGCGCTGCGAGCCCCGGATTTTACCACAGCGGCACGC